>NZ_JBMQOC010000135.1:0-39538 GCF_053550995.1 Parapedobacter sp. | reverse complement strand
GGGGCGGCCCCGTTTTGTTGCAATTAATTTGTTAAGAGATGTTAAATAGACAATGTGGTGACCAAAGACGGCTAAAAAAGAGAAACGCGCACTCTGAAAGCAACGGGTCTCTGCCCCAATGGGGTTAGGGGGGAGTGGATTATTTTGTGGGTCATTAAATAAAAAAATGCCCCGGTCAAACCAAACAAAACCAGGGCGTGGTATATCTCCTATGAAAATGGTACCGCGGCCGGATAGAACAAAAGTCGATTTCGGGGTTCCAAAGATTTGCAAGTCGACGACAAAGTTTCTACTTTTAGCGTAGCCAAAATGAAATTAAGCCTGTATCAACTTAGACGGCACACGTCTTCGGGCATACGCGCTTGTAACGGGAAGTGCGTCGGTGATAACTTAAATGTCGATAGCTAAAAGCATGGAAAGAATTAAATTGATCGTCTATGTTCTTATGGTATGTACGGTTTTTAATACGGGTATTGTGCTAACGGCCCAAGGACAGACATGGGGACCAACAATTAATTTTACCGAAGGTCAATCATTCAAATATGCCGTGACCCACAAAAACGTGGTGTCAGGAAACCTCTCTAAAAATAGAGATACAGAGGAGCAGTATCTGATACACTTTAAAGTATTAGAAAAAAAGGGAACATACTGTAGGCTAGCCATTGAATACTCATTTAACGACCCAACTGTTAATACGCTCTTTGATTTTATCCATAAGGTTGTTCGACCTAGTTTTACGATTCTAATAAATATGGAACAGGTCACTATGGATATAGAAAATGATGATGAGGTAATTCAGCTCATTGATCGATATGTTGAAGCGGGAAATGAATATATAGAAGGGTCTAAATATCAGGAAAGTTTGAAAAAAGCGATCCAATCGCCCAACAAAGAGGAGATTTTATATGGCCAACTCTTTTCGGATCTGTATGTAATCTTCGCCCATTTCTGGTTTGAAGAGATTTCCATAAAAGATACATTGGAATACACAAGACCCCTCTATAGTAATCTAATCAACCAAAAAGCGGTCGCCGACGCCACTTTTTATGTTAAGGATTTTCGTCCGGGCGATTATATATTGTTTATTGAAGAACTCGTAATTCCTGGTTATGGGGACTTGTATTTAGAACATACTAGAAAAGTGTTGGAAGGTATCAAATCAAAAAAACCAACGGAAGATTTTCCTAAGCCAGATATTACTCATACATCCATCAATGAAATTAAGATTGACATTAAGTCGTCTTTGACAATCAGCCTATCTAGCAAGGTTACAATTAACTTGCAGAGTGTAGACGGAACTATAAACAATGAAATGGGCGTCACTTATGTTTTAATGGAAAAATAATCTTTTTATTTGGAATAGTATATATTCTATACATATCGGCATGGAACTTAACAACAGCCTCGAGCAATTTCAAACAATTAGAATCAAACGTAATCGTAAAGGGCCTGATTTAAATCGCAACTTGGCAAATATGACAACCTTTTTCCAAGAAGGAAGTGGAAAGCGGTAATCAACACGTTGACCTCTCCCCTGAAAAACGGGAACGTACAGCATTTGAAATTTGGAGAATCTGTTGGCTGTAAAACGTTTGTCTTTTTTGGATTTCCATAAATTAGTGTCTATTTTTAAACGCAACCAATGTGATCTAGGCCCGAAGTAGCGGAAGTTGGTTTAACGAAAATATATTATGAAAAGTTTGGTTAGTGCAAACCCGCTTGTCGTTTTCTTCTTAGTGATTATCGGTGCACGGCTCACCAACTTCACCAGTGTAGATAACCCAACAGTCATCTCAATAATTCGAATTATGGGTATCATTATGTGTGCCGCCTACCCCCTGTCGCTCCAGCAGGTAGTGCAGGACTATGTGCCTAAGAAAGTAACCGTAAACGAAAATTTTTACCTCATTAACGGGTTTGTATGGTTTGCCGCGGCAGCCATCATATCGATACCCGATCTTGTCGGTGACCTAAGGCTAACTGGCTGGAAAGTCCTGCCTGCCTTGTATGTTGCATTTGCATACGTTTATTTTGTGACTTACCCCGCTAAGTTGTTACGAAGTGCACAGCGGAGACGGGAAGTGCAGCTTGGGGAGTATATCGGCGACGCACTGCTTATGCTAATCTTGCCCATCGGCATCTGGTTTATCCAGCCAAAGATAAAACGTGTACTGCATCGGGAATTGGACGAAGGCAGCGAGGGGGGGTAGCAAGGGGTGCATTTGGCGATTTGCTGAATGAACCATGTTCTTAAGTATGACTATAGAAAAACTAACCTTAGAAATTCTGGGAGAAAGGGCGTCACCGGGAATACGGTGGCTCGTCACACGAATACGGCAGTACGTCACAAAAATTCTTTCTCCCGTATTGTACGATACGTCCGGTATCGACACTTCTTATTCGACAATCGTGTGGTTATCATGCAGAGCAAAAAGAAAGCCCCGAAACGGGGAGGATCGGGGGTGGGGGCGGCCCCGTTTTGTTGCAATTAATTTGTTAAGAGATGTTAAATAGACAATGTGGTGACCAAAGACGGCTAAAAAAGAGAAACCCGCCACTCTGTAAGTAACGGGTCTCCGCCCCAATGGGGTTAGGGGGGAGTGGATTATTTTGTGGGTCCTTAAAAAAATGCCCTAGTCAGATCGGTCGAGGGCTCTTCCAGCCGTACACCGTTGGGATAGATAATCGATAAGATAGGCTGACCTGCCGTCCTAGGTGAAACCATCGGAATAAACCGCTATCCCCGGCGGATTGACCCTCCTTCCAGCGACTGATCCAATAACTGAACTTACCTAGGGTGATGCCATGATAAATAAAGGATTGTACGCCCATGAGCAGGAAACCATTAGCAATGAGCAGAATCAGACAGGTACTCGGGCTGTACCAGAACAACAGGACCATAAAAAAATGTATCTTTGTCATATAAACCACATAACGACCTTCCCATGGTAAAAATAGCGTTGGCTAATCAAGAACATCAGTTCATTATTGAAATAAAAGAACGGGTACGAAAGGCCCAGTACGAAGCCCTTAAAGTAGTCAATACGGAATTGATTAGTCTGTATTGGGATATTGGAAAAGCCATAGTGGATAAGCGGAAGTTGGGATGGGGAAAAGCAATTGTCCCCAAGCTTTCCAAGGAGCTGCAGAAAGAATTTCCAGGCGTAGGTGGATTTTCAACCACAAACCTTTGGTACATGGCTCAGTTTTATGCTGAATATCAGCCTGATAAAAATCTCCAACCAATGGTTGGAGAAATTAGCTGGAGCAAACATCTGGTTATCCTTTCAAAAGTAAAGGACCCGCAGGAGCGCTTGTTTTATACGCAGGCTACCAAGAAATTTGGCTGGACGTAAAATGGAGTTCTATTTATCAGTATTGAATGACAAAGTCCGATTGTCACACGAAAACGAGGCTATAGGCATTATTATCTGTAAAGCTAAGGACAGGACAATCGTGGAATATTCTATAAGAAGCTATTGCCGAGCGCAAAAGAGATTGAAGAAAAATTAATGGAGTTTTTCGAGAGCTAAAGAGCAAAACCATGCCGTGGACTAGGTTTCAACTTAGATAAATTTGCTCACCGGAGCTATGTTGTATGGCTTGGTACTGCGGTCTCGAAATAGAATAAGCCTCAAAGACACCGGTTCCGTAAAAAACGTTGGTATGCCAGGGAGCCATTCATCCGTGAATAGGGCGATTCGTCCCACGCTAAGTCCATCAGGGCAAAGGTAGACCGGAAGGACGGTGGGCTTGGCTATCACTGATCGAATAAGAAAGCCCCGAAACGGGGAGGATCGGGGCTTTGCTAACTAACCAATTATAAACCTAAATTATGAAAAGACAATCTTATAAATTTTACTAACTGACTATATAACGCACGACGCCCCCGTTTTGTTGTAAGTATTTTGTTAAGAGATGTTAAACAGACGCTGCCGTGACCAAAAAAGAGAAACCCGTTACCTTGTAAGCAACGGGCCTCCGCCCCAATGGGGTTAGGGGCTATCAACCTAAACCTATGTCTAAAACGAAGAAGCTGGTGGATTATTTTGTGAGGGATGAAAAAAAAATGGCCTGCATGAAAAAATTTTGAGAACTAATTATTATATCGTAATATTGCGATGTTAACTGTTTGACATGGGACTCACAAAGTCAGAGATATTTACAGACGAGCAAAACAAGTTGGCTTCGCTATTCAAGGTGTTGGGACATCCGGCAAGGATTGCTATACTTCAGTATATCATCAATCAGAAAGCATGTATCTGCAATGATCTGGTTGAAGAATTGGGGCTGGCACAAGCAACTATTTCGCAGCATTTGAAAGCGCTAAAAAACACAGGAATCATCCAGGGAACCATTGAGGGGAAATCCGTTTGTTATTGCATCGATGAGCGCACTTGGAAACAAACACAAGCGGAATTTAATAGGTTTTTCAATCAAGAGGTAAAAGTAAATTATTGCTGCCCATAGTATTTTTTTGCCCTCTATCATCGTAATATTACAATATATAATTTTCAAATCAACATTTATGACACTATCAGAAATCAAAGAGATCTTATTGACATTAGACCATGTTGAATTTCAGTTATCGGACGGAACATTTGTTCCGGAACATTTCCACGTTACGGAAGTAGGACAAATTACAAAGCATTTCATTGATTGCGGTGGCGTAATCCGCATGGAAAAGGCGGTAAACTTCCAATTATGGAATGCGAATGACTACCAGCACCGATTAAAGCCGACCAAGCTATTGAATATCATCAAACTATCGGAAGAAAAACTGGGCATTGAAGACGCTGAAATAGAGGTAGAATACCAAAGCCATACGATTGGCAAATACGACCTGGGGTTCAACGGCCAGCATTTCGTACTGGAAAACAAACAGACCGCTTGCTTGGCAAGTGATGCCTGCGGTATTCCGGCGGAGAAGCAACAGGTAAAACTATCGACATTGAACGGCGCGTGCTGCACCCCAAATTCGGGATGTTGCTAAATACCAAAAATCAATCGGAATGTATAGGAATGTGGCCGAAACCATCAAGGGAATCACCGGGGGCCGAACCTTAAATGACGAACGCAAAACCATATTACAACCGCTGATCGCTTTTGTACAGCAGAAGGTAAACAACGGGCAAGATGTAAACCTTAATTTCATTTGTACCCATAATTCACGAAGAAGCCATTTGGCCCAGGTTTGGGCGCAGGTGGCAAGTGTATACTTCCATATACCGAGCGTATATTGCTATTCGGGTGGTACGGAGGAAACGGCCCTGTTCCCAAAGGTAGCGGACACGTTGATCCGCCAAGGGTTTGTCGTTTTCAAAATGGCAGAGGCCGACAACCCCATATACGCCATAAAATATAGCGACAGCGCGTTGCCTATCATCGGGTTTTCAAAAAAATACGACAGTTCTTTTAATCCGGCGTCAACATTTGCCGCCATTATGACCTGTTCGCAGGCAGATGGCGGATGCCCTTTCATCGCGGGTGCGGAAAAAAGGATAGCCATCACGTTTGAAGATCCCAAGGTTTCGGACGGCACACCGGAGCAGGCACGGGTTTATGCAGAAAGGAGCTTGCAGATAGCAATGGAAATGTTCTATGTTTTTTCAATGATTGAAATATAGTATAAATTGGCACCCCATGATAAAAGACATTCAAAATAGCCGCCACTACCATTGGGGTAATCTATGCGATGGTTGGCATTTGCTGGATTCCCCAACATTGAGCGTTATCCGGGAGAGGATGCCCCCGGGCACTTCCGAGACCTTGCATTATCACCGCCAGGCACAGCAGTTTTTCTTCATCTTGCGTGGTGTGGCAACCTTCGAGGTCGAAGGTGAAATCGTTGAGGTGGGCGAAGGCCAGGGGTTCCATGTCCTTCCAAAAAGGAAACACCGCATCTTAAATAACGCGGATAAGGCGCTGGAATTCATCGTCATCTCGGAACCCAAATCGCATGGCGACCGGGTGGACCTTTAACTGCTTATAAAAAGTCCAATTCACTTATGGCCACTGCCTCCCCCTTCCCGGCGATCTCCAAAGATTCGACACGGATATAGCGCGTGACGATGGGCTTCTTGAAATAGTGGGTCCGCTCGGTTGGATCATTGATTAAGTTGCCGAACTCGAATGCTTCCACCGTTTTCCACGTGCGCCCATCGGCACTGGCCTGGATGATTCCCTTAGCCATCATGCCTTCCGAATGTGCGGTCTGGGGCGTATAGGCCATTCCGTTCACGGTGTATTCGGCACCAAGGTCAATGGCAATGAAATGGGGTGCTTCATCGTTTTCCGATTGCCAAAACGTGCGCGGGTCCGCGTCGATAGCCAATGGGGCACCGTGGTTCTTCCGTTCGCTACTTACAGCCCGTACCGCCCAATTTTCCTTGACGATACCGAGCCGCTCACTGTGTACGGGAC
This sequence comes from Parapedobacter sp., assembly GCF_053550995.1. Taxonomy (NCBI): domain Bacteria; kingdom Pseudomonadati; phylum Bacteroidota; class Sphingobacteriia; order Sphingobacteriales; family Sphingobacteriaceae; genus Parapedobacter; species Parapedobacter sp. The sequence goes on along the minus strand of NZ_JBMQOC010000135.1, from coordinate 33,115 downwards.
TAACTTCATCATGATGTATAGAAATGGCTTTTAACTCGCCCCTGGTCGCCTTGAATGGACCCTCGTATTTTTGCGACGTGTGGTTGGGGGTTGTCCCATCAAGGGTATAAAATATTTCAAAGCCGGCATTCAGATTTCCAGCCGCGTTTTCTCCGTGCGGTTTCCAGTTAAAGTCGGCTTGCTTTGGCGCAATGGATACGGTTCCATCACGACCTCGTGTAAATGCCAGTTGTGGAGGATGGGCCTTGTAAAAATGGGCGGAGACGTGACTGATCGCCGGGTCGAGCCGCGATTCCAATACCCGTACCCGGAGCTTATCCGTTGTTACGTCGGCGAAACGGAGAATACGTTTATAACCGATGTTGGTTGCCAAAGCGATCTCTTTCCATTGATTGCCCACCCAGGCATCTACGGCGAACTTTTCAACACGTTCGCTATGTGTGCCGATGGCTTCTTGGAGCATCAGCCGGTTTGTGGTAATGGGGGCGGGGGTTGAGATGACGATCTCTCGAGCGTCGCCGCTGAGCAACAAGTAGGTATCAAGCTTGTTGTCCAATACCTGTCGGGGCCCTTCGGCACGGTCCAGCAGGTTAGTGCCGTACGTTTCGTTAATCCGTTTACCGGTTTCGATGAGCGCGTCAACATCCGCCGCTGAAAATTTTCCATCTCGATTGGGCGGAACGTTGAGCAGAAAAGTGGAATTCCCGCCCACCGAGCGCTCATAGATATCGAACACGTCATCGGCATTTCGTACTTTTTGGTGCGTGTCATCCCGATAAAACCAACCCTCGCGTATGGATGTATTGGTTTCTGCCTGTTGGTAGTGCAGGTAGCGGGCTTGATACAGTTTGTCGCGGGAACCCAGATCTTCCCCTTGCATATCGGGAAACAGGGAAGTGGTATCCGGGTTGTCCGGATAGGGAATGACATTCCATTCGGTGTCGCGGGTTCTGCCCGATTCATTACCGCACCACCGGATATCTTCTCTTCCGAAGATGACGGCTTCCGGTGCCAGTGTCCGGATGAGCTCCTTCCATGCCCCATAGTTATACCGTTGGCCACCCTTGGTTTTGGGATGTGCGCCATCGAACCATACCTCATGCACGGGGCCGTATTCCGTGAGTATCTCAAAAAGCTGATTCAGGAAATATTCGTTGTAATCGTCTACCTCGAACTCGAATGTGGTCTTATTGGCAAACGGCCGGCCGGGTACCTCACGCGGAATAACCCGCTTCGTATATTTACTCAAGTTGCCATACAGGCCTTCGGGGTTTTCGATTTGGTATAGATCTGCCGGCGACAGATAGACACCAAGTTTGAGTCCGTATTTTTGGCACGATGCCGATAGGTCCCTTAGAACATCACCCTTGCCATCCCGGAAGGGGGTGGACATGATACCGTGGGTGGTATAGCGGCTCTGCCACAGCACAAAACCGTCGTGGTGTTTTACCGTAAGTATGACCATTTTCATCCCGGCAGCTTTCAGCGTGCGGCACCATTGGTCGGTATCCAACGTTTTCAGGTCGAAAATTTTGGGGTCTTCCTTTCCGTTACCCCACTCCATGCGCGTAAACGTATTCGGACCAAAATGGATAAACGCGATAAACTCGTTCTGTAATGCCTTCAATTGGTTCGTTGAGGGCACCACGTGGGCGGCTTTTTCGATGATGGTCTCCTTGCTGTCCGTCGCATCGATCTTGATGGTATTCTGGGGTACAATGGTACTCGTCTGTGCGTGAACGCACAACAGGAACGCCATGTTTAGGCATCCGATAAGGAAGCTTTCCTTTTGGCTTATCATCATATTGGATTAAATAACTTACTGTTTTTTCTGCTTACCAAACCCATAGAAGCGCACCCAGTCGATTTCCATTTCAACGGGTAGCTCCGCGGCGTGAACCGGCCCCACCCAGGAGCCGCCGAGCTGCATATCGAGGAGCAGGTAATAGGTATGGTCGCCGAAGGGGAATTGCCCTTCCTTGTCGGTTTCGATACGCGGGTAAGAAAACGTTTTCTGATCGTTGATGTAGTAAACGAGACTGTCGGGGTATACCTCAACGGCGTAGGTATTGAAATCATCGGGTACGATCTTGCCGGTGGCGCCTGGCTTGGGGTCTTTGATATTTAACCGATAGGTATAGTGCGTGTGCACGGTTTGGTAAGCGATGGAATCGTGATTTAAACGTTCCATGATGTCGATTTCGCCGCCATCCGGCCATTTGCCATCCTGCGGGAGCAGCCAGAACGCCGGCCAGGCCCCCTTCGCACCGTTTAGCTTGGCTCTTATTTCCCACCGTCCGAATCCGAAACTCACTTTATCTTTCGTATAGACACCCCCCGTCAGGAAGCGGGCCGTGTCGTTGGGCAGCCGGTGGTTTACCAATCCTTTGAGCACCAGTTTCCCGTCGCGCAGCGCATAGCACGAATCGTAATCGCTCATGTACTTGTTCCACGGAGAGGTACCACGGGGGATCTTGGTCCAATGGTTGGCATCAAAACTTTGCTGCCCATCGAATCGGTCTTCCCACAGCAGGTGCTTCTTGGGAAGCCTCGAAGTCATTGAACAGGCGCTTAGGAACGCTACCACGAACCATGAGAACCCCAAAAACAGTTTGGTATGCATATCGATCTATTTACTCAATTCTTCCAGGACCTGTTTTCGCAAATCCCGGAGGTGTTGCGGATTCGTATCGTACCAGTCGAACCGGTACACGTTGGTCCTTACCAGCTCTTTCGCTAAAGCCGGATCTTTCGCCTCAAGCATTTTCAACAGGGCGTAGTCATTAATCCCATCGCGCATGGCCTCCAGCCGGATGGATGAATACAGCTTATGATAGCCGGGGTACACCACCCATGAATCGCCGCCGGGCAACACATTGCCCGATTCTTCATTGATGCCGGTCGTTTCGCCGAAGGGGTCATCGTTCCACATATTCAGGCCCCAATGCAAATAGCCATTTAGGCCAAACCTGAAATTGATCCAGTGCAGCAGACGGGTCTTGATGAGCGGCAAATCCAGAAAGCGATTGGCGTAATTGCCTTTCGGTGCCAAGCACGTATAGAACCATGCTTCATCGCCGGCACGCTGCCTTTGCTGGTAAAATTCATAATCCTGGTGCAGAAAATCAAGCTGGGGCACCCATATGTCTATTGAATTTTCCAAATCTTTGGTATGGCAGGCCTCGATTACCTTCATTTCGGGTACGATGCCCTTGGCAAACCCAGCTATCGCCGTATAGGATGCTATGTTGGATTCGATGGGCTCATCGGCTATGTGCTGGTAATAGATGTCTTTCCAGCCTTTTTCTTCGAGGTGGCCATACAACTGCGTGAAAAACTGCCGGTAAAATTCTCTTGCCGCCGGCAATTCGATAGAAACCTTTTCGAAGATGACGGTATCCTTTCCGATCTGGGGTACGCGTACCTGGAATTGGCTATCCCAAGTGCTTTCGCGCCCCCCGATATGGCCACCTTCTATGCGCCCCAGCACCCCTTCTTCCTGAAAGATGGCGACCATCCTATCGAAGCGCGAAAAGTCGATCTGGAGCCGCCCATTTTTTTCCGTATACATAGCTAGGTCGAGGGGCGATATGAGGGCCATATTTTGTCCGTAAGCCGCCATCTTACGGGCGAGAACCCGTATCAATTTCCAATATGTCTCCGAATAAGGTATGACCGGCTCACCGTTGTTCAGCAATTTTAAGCGCCGTGCAGACGTGCTGAACCAATTGGTAACCCATAGCCCGGAAGGCGCCAGGGTGACATCGTGGATCGTTACCGCCATGGTTTTACTGACATCGACGCCTTCGCCTTCCAGACCCAGTTGCAGGGTATATTGGCCCGCGCGGGCATCGTGGGGTATCGGCACGGTTATCCAGAGGCTGCGGGTCTCCCCCGGTTGCAGATCGAGCGGTTTGTCATCGATGATGGGGTCGGGGTAATAGCCCGAAACGGATGCCAGTTGGTCGATAGCGGGATCGGGATACGTCCGTCCTACTTTCACGTAATCTACATATCCGACCTGGGCTGGCACTTTCCCGGCGTTTCCGAAAGACGGCACCCGTACGGTGTATTTCAATCCGTTGAGTTGCCCACCGGCACGTAGCGCAACCTGGAAGGTTGCATACTCCCCCCGCGCCACATGGGCCTCGGGCAGATAGTCGCCGAAGTAGTTGGTTTCCGGAAATACTTTCTGCAAAGGGTCTACGAAATGTACCTGCAAGTTGGCCTGGGCGGCAACCGTTTGTGCGAACGCCCATAACATGGCGCATAACAGCATCCTAAGTTCCATCATAATGAGTGTGTTTAATTAATCAACCCATCCGGGGTTTTGCCCCAGCTGCGGATTCAACGTCAATTGATTGGTCGGTATCGGGTATAAATAATCCCTGTTGACATCGAATTTGAACCCTTCCGCTCCCCCATTCAATGTATTTTTGAAGATCTTGATATACCCGTTCGCATTCACTTCAAGCTGGGCAACCCGTTCGGCAAATTTGTCTTGCCGAGAAAGGTCGGGTTGCGACTCGGGCAGGTAATCGGAAAAATTAAAGTTCACAAACTGGGCTTTCTTGGCGCCTAGCGGTATTTCCCCGACAATCAGCTCGTCCGCGGCGGCCCATCGCATGATGTCGTCCACGCGGAAACCTTCGCAGGCCAGCTCGACCTTGCGCTCGCGGCGTACGGCCTGGATGATGGGCGATAAGTTGGCAAACTCGAAATTCGGGTCGACCGCCACGTCCATGGTCAAGTGTGCCAAGCCACCGCCTGCCCGTTCACGCAATTTGTTGATGCTTCTATCCAGATCGGCCTGCGTAAGGGTGCCAAGCTCGGCTTTGGCCTCCGCGTAGATGAGCATCACTTCGCCGAAGCGGAAATAGATCAATGCCTGGAGGCCTTGGCCGGCCGCACGGGCGTCCGCATAGCGGAAATTATGGCCCTTGTAAATTTGGTAACCCGTTGGGCATGATTCTTCCGAGTCCCAGCCGTCGAAAGCCGGCGCGATAAAGTAAACGGGCGGGCTGGCTTGTTGCCAGCGGTAATGTTGCTTATCGTTGATCTGGATGGTTTGCGCCAACCGTGGATCACGGCCTTCGGCCACCTTAAGCAGGGTTGCATCGAGGGCGAGTAACAGGGAAATGATATGCAATTCCCTGTAATGGAGTTTAAGCGATTTCGTGGCTTTGACAATATGGTCGCTGATGGCCGATGTGGATATGCCGAGGATCTTGCCTACTTCTTCATAACTCCTACCCTCGATTTTGCACAGTGTATAGACCTTTCTCCGCTGCAGTGGAAGCCTATCGATTGCCGCGGAGAGGATGGTTTCACATTCTTTATATGCCAGCTCTTCGTCGATATGCTGGTACAGTTCGCTGGATGTACCGATGAGATACGCTTCCATATCGCGCTCCCTGGTTTGCCGGTAAAAAAAGTCACAGACAAGGTGTTTGGCTATCGTGAAGAGAAAAGATTTGAATGATTTATCCGCGTCGATGCTTTCCCTTCGCTCCCATATACGCTGAAAAACATCTTGCAGAATCTCTTCGGCTACGACGGTGGATTTCACCATCTTCAATATATTGCCATACAACCTTTTGCTGTATGCAAAATAAAGATCCTCAAAGGCTTTCGTATTCCCCTTTCGCAATTGTACCAGCAATCGCTTTTCCCTAAGTTAATCAACGCCATTCATATTCTTAAAGCAGATTTACTCGACCATGCCGCCGGTTCAAACCCTGAATTTTTAGCCAGGAATCCATGTCTTGGCATATCCAACATCTTAGCGGACTATTACACGCTTAAATCAATTGGCTCACATCATTGGAATATGGATTTTCCAATTTTAAATCAATGATACGCCATATAATTTGATTCTGCAATAAGTGAGTGAACGCAAACGATTGTTCAATTTTCGGGGACCCGGCCCTGGTGAAACGCCGGGGATACGCCGGGAGGGGAAAGCGCGACCAGCGGTTGAATTTACCCGGAAAGGATGTTTATATCCATGAAAAAATCTACATTTGGAAAATGTATCCTCGTTACCTGTTTACAATGAAATCTTCTGTACTGATGGTTGCCTGCCTTGTGTTGGGCAGCACAGCTGCTTCCGCCCAACATGCGGCAAAAACGGTCCACATCAAGGATCTGCATATCCGTGATCCCTACATCGTTGCCGATAAAGAAACGCAGACTTATTTCCTGTACAAATCGTCGCCGGTGGGTAGCGGTGACACACGCAGCAGTGGGGTGGTCGTTTTCAAAAGCAAGGACCTCGAACATTGGGAGGGTCCTTATACGGTGTTTGCCACGCCTGATGACAATTGGATTACGGGAGCGATATGGGCTCCGGAAGTGCATCGGTACAATGGCAAATATTACCTTTTCGCCACGCTGAACTCGGACATCGACTGGAAAAAGAAGCGAGCCGATTGGCCCCGGTATTCGTTTAGGGGCACCCAGCTATTTTATGCGGACTCGCCCATGGGGCCGTTTGTTCCATTTGACGGCAAAAAGCCCCATACACCCATGGACTGGATGGCGTTGGATGGCACGCTGTGGGTGGAGGACGGAAAACCTTATATGATCTTTTGTCACGAATGGGTGCAGGTGGAGGATGGCACGATGGAGCTCGTGGAGCTCGAACACGACCTCTCGGCAGCGAAAGGCCAGCCAATGACCCTCTTTAACGCATCGAGCGCCGGATGGTCTACCGGGATGGCACATAGCGACGGTACGGTCTCCTATGTGACCGATGGTTGTTTTGTATACCGCACGAAAACCGGAAAGCTGCTCATGATCTGGTCGAGTTTTAAGGAGGGTCAGTATGCGATCGGCATCGCGGAGTCTACCACGGGGCGGGTAACCGGCCCGTGGCGGCAACAGGAAAACGTACTGTTTGCGGAGAACGGTGGCCACGGCATGTTGTTTGAAGCTTTCGACGGCACCCTGATGCTGACCTTCCATGGGCCAAACAGCCCCAATGGTGCCGAAAGGGCCCAGATCTATACCTTGAGCGACGGTGGGGATACGCTCCACCTGGGTAAACGGCTGTATTAATGGCATGGGTAACTGCCGCCGGCCATCCCCTTTGGCCTGCTGCCAAACTGTCATTCTTTCAAAATATTATTTTTAACTTTGTAGGCTTTAACGGACGATGATGTTTGAGACACCCACAACGACGAAAGAACACGACGAATCACGGCAAGGTGAGGCCCTGTTGATTGAGAACGACCCGAAAAAGGCCGATGGCCGGAAACTATATATAGAGAGTTACGGCTGCCAGATGAACTTCTCTGACAGTGAAATCGTGGCTTCCATCCTGCTCGACAAGGGCTTCGAGACCACACGCGACTACAAAGAGGCCGATGTGGTTTTCATCAATACATGCTCCATCCGCGAAAACGCCGAGCAACGCGTACGCAACCGGCTGAAGGAGTTCGAAGCGGCCAAAACGAAGAATCCGGGCATGATGGTGGGCGTGCTTGGCTGCATGGCCGAGCGCCTGAAATCCAAATTCCTCGAAGAGGAAAAGCTGGTGGACATCGTTGTCGGACCGGATGCCTACCGCGACCTGCCCAACCTCATCGAACAGGTGGACGAAGGTTCGCGCGCAGTCAACGTACTGCTATCGCGCGAGGAAACCTATGCGGATATCAGCCCGGTTCGCCTCAACACGAATGGTGTTACGGCATTCATCTCCATTATGCGGGGCTGTGATAATATGTGCTCTTTCTGTGTGGTGCCATTCACGCGTGGGCGCGAGCGGAGCCGCGACCCGCAATCGATCGTGAAGGAAGCCCAGAACCTCTTTGATGCCGGCTACCGGGAAGTGACGCTGTTGGGTCAGAACGTGGACTCGTACAAGTATGCGGCGGCCGTGGCCGATGGCCAGGAGCCGGAGCCCGTGGTTACCTTTGCCCGCCTGCTGGAAATGGTGGCCCGCGTAAATCCGCTGCTGCGCGTGCGCTTTTCCACATCGCACCCCAAGGACATTACCAATGACGTGCTCCATGCGATGGCGAAGTACGAAAATATCTGCAAGTACATCCACCTGCCCGTACAATCGGGCAACTCGCGGATCCTCCAATTGATGAACCGCACTTACGACCGCGAGTGGTACATGGAACGCGTGGATGCAATCCGCGAAATCATTCCCGATTGCGGCATTTCGACCGATGTCATCACCGGTTTCTGCAGTGAAACGGAAGAAGAACACCACGATACGGTCGCGATGGTGGACTACGTGAAATATGACTTCGCGTATATGTTTGCCTACTCGGAGCGGCCGGGTACGCTCGCCGCCAAACGGTATGCAGACGATGTGCCCGAAGAAGTGAAGAAACGGCGCCTCACCGAAGTGGTGGATCGCCAGCGCGCGCACAGCCTGGAACGCCTGCAAACCTATGTGGGTAAAACCCATAAGGTGCTGATCGAAGGCTTGTCGAAACGCTCGGATAAAGACTACTGCGGCCGGAACGACCAAAACACAATGGTGGTATTCCCGGTAGACGACCGCTATAACGTGGGCGACTACGTAACGGTTTTCGCTGATCGGTGTACGTCGGCAACGTTGATTGGGACGGTTGTTGGTTAATAAACAGGGCATTGAGGATTGGGTACAGATAAGGTATTGAATACCAAAAGGAATAGAGATGGATATCCAAGACATAAAGAATAGATTCGGGATTATCGGCAATTCGCCCTTGCTGAACCGGGCCATCGATGTGGCACGGCAGGTGGCGCCCACCGATATCTCGGTGTTGATTACGGGCGAGAGTGGGAGCGGCAAGGAAGTGTTTTCGCACATCATCCACCAGCTCAGCGCCCGCAAGCATGGTCCGTTCATCGCGGTCAACTGCGGGGCTATCCCCGAAGGCACGATTGACTCGGAGCTATTCGGGCACGAGAAGGGCTCATTTACGGGCGCGCACGAGGCCCGGAAGGGCTACTTTGAAGTAGTAGGTGGCGGAACCATCTTCCTGGATGAAGTAGGTGAGCTACCGTTGGGCACACAGGCCCGCCTACTCCGCGTGCTGGAAACCGGTGAGTACATCCGCGTGGGTTCCTCGAAGGTACAGAAAACGGATGTACGCGTCATCGCCGCCACCAACGTAGATATCTACGAAGCGGTACAGAAAGGCAAATTCAGGGAAGACCTCTATTATCGGCTCAATACGGTGCCGTTACGTATCCCGGCACTGCGCGACCGGAAGGAAGATATCCATCTGCTCTTCCGCAAATTCGTGGCCGACTTTACCGACAAGTACCGGAGCCCAAACGTACAACTCACGGAAGATGCCCAGCAGCTGCTGGCCAACTACCCCTGGCCGGGAAACGTAAGGCAACTGAAAAATATAGCCGAGCAGATTGCGGTATTGGAAAAAGAACGGCTCCTCGACGCGCAAGTGCTCCAACAGTACCTGCCTTATGACAACCGAAGCAATCTCCCCGTTCATGTCGGCTCGGCAAAGGGTACAGACGATTTCTCGGAACGCGACCTCTTATATAAGGTGCTTTTCGACATGAAAAAAGATATGGTGGAGCTGAAAAAGCTGGTCGTGGAGATTATCCAGAACGGGGTTAATTCCGGTATTGTGGAAGACAATTCGCCATATATAAACAAACTGTACCGCGAACTGGACAGCCCCGTGGCCGAACAGTTGCCGGCACAACCCACACTGACCATCCACCGCCCATCGGCCAGCGACTCCAGCGACGATTTCCGCTATCCTACCCAAGAGGCGGAAGAGGTGGAGGAAGAATCCCTTTCGCTCGTGGAGCGCGAGTCGGACCTGATCAAAAAAGCGCTGAAGAAGCACAAGGGCAAACGGAAATCGGCCGCGCAGGAACTGGGCATTTCCGAGCGGACATTATATCGTAAGATCAAAGACCTAAACCTGAACTGATGCGGATAGCTATGATGTTGGCAAAAACATGGAGGTACTTAGCGGTGTTAATGGCTGTCGTGGCCGTAAATGGCTGCGGCGTTAAGTATGGCTTTACCGGTGGCTCGATACCCGAAGGGATGAAAACATATACGGTTGAGTTTTTTGAGAACACGGCGCCGATCGTCAATCCTACGCTTAGCCAAACATTTACCGAAGCCCTGAAAGAACGCATTCGCAGCCAATCGAGCCTGAGCCAGGTGACCACCAACGGCGATGCCATTTTCGAGGGGCGGATTACGGGGTATAGCATTGCCCCGGCGGCCGTTGAAGCGGGCACGGACCGCGCCGCACTCAACCGGCTTTCCATTACGGTCAATGTGAAATACACAAACACCATCAAACCGGAAGATAACTTCGAACAGCCGTTTACGCGGTTCAAAGACTTCTCGTCTGCAGGCGGGTCGATACCGGCACAGGAGGAGGCACTCATCCGCGATATCAACCAGATGCTTACCGAGGATATCTATAACCGGGCATTTGCGAATTGGTAGGATGGTTTGTGATGGGATGAAGCACCGATTGATGACTTTAAGATTTGAGGAACAGTAGAGTGGACAACGCAAATTACAAGGAACTATACCACCGTGCATTAGTTAACCCCATGGCGATGGATGGCGACACCCTGTCGGCGTTGATTGATCGATATCCTTATGCGCAGGCACTGCGTGTGGCACAAGCCCGTAAAAATTACCACGACAGCGGTTCAACGAATGGAAGTGCCCTGCTGTTTACGGGATTGTCCAATTGGCTGTACGGCCATGTGATGCTTGAGCCGGCCACCGCGGAAAGCATACCGGCCGACGGCACCGTGGAGGCCGAACACATACCCACGGTGGTCGATATTGAAACCGTTATCCCCGATATGGACGACTCGGGGCTGACGGAGCACCCCATAGGACTGGACTACTTTGCTTATGAGGGGGCCGTTTCAGACGAGCAGGATGCCAACCCGGCCAACGTGTCGCAGGAGGTGGTTCCCCTATCCGAAGCGACGCCCCATGAGAAGGTGAGCTTGTATAATGACGACCACCTGCCCTATAGCTTCTTGTGGTGGCTCAATAAGACGCGGATGGAGCATGCCGCTATCTACCGGCCCTATGCGCCGCAGGACGAGTCGGCGGCTTATCCTGCCGATATGGCGGGGGCGCCCGACGACGAACAGGTACTCGACCACCAAATCCGGGAAAACATCTTTCACTTGCAGTCGCCCGAAGAGAAATTGAGCACGGCACAGCCACCCGAGACCATACCCTTCCAGGTACCCAAGAAGACCGACCCCATCATCGAGCGGTTTATACGGGAGGAACCACAGATTAAGCCACCGCCGGCCGATAAGATCAACCTGGAGAATAAGGCGCGGAAGAGTGCCGAGGACCCATTGACGCTGGTAACCGAAACATTGGCAAACATATACGTTGAGCAGGGACTGTATCCGAAGGCGATTGCCATCTATAAAAAATTAAGTTTGAAATATCCCGAAAAAAGTACGTACTTTGCCGCTCGAATTACGGAATTGACGAATAAGTTACCCTAGCGGAATAAAACAATGCAAACATTATTGATTATATTGATTATGCTGGCCAGCGTGTTGCTGTCTTTCTTAGTGTTGATACAGGAACCGAAAGGCGGCGGATTGGCCTCGGGTTTTTCGGGCGGCACTAACCTGATGGGCGTGAAGCGTACGGGCGACCTCTTGGAAAAAGGGACGTGGGGACTGGTAATCGCCATCATGGTCTTTGCACTGATCGTAAATGTGATGAGCCCTTCGGCAAGTACCGGCGGAGGCAGCGGATTGACGGATCAAATCACGCCGACGGCCCCGGCCCCGACCACGGCGCCGATCCCCCCGGTAACGGCTCCCGAGGAGACGCCGGGCTCGGACACCGCACAGTAAAGCATCCAAAGGCCACCCCATCGCGGGTGGCCTTTTCTCTTTTGTGTCACTGCCACCTGCACTGACATCCTGACACAACTTCTCCATACGTTCCATGGGCATCGGCGCTAAAAATGAAAAAATGGCAATATAGCCCGCTAAAAACGCACTTGGCATAGTTGATGACGTAAATGGCGAGGAAGAATCAAAACATATTAACAATTACATATTAACTAAAATCATTATGGCGTTAAGTATTAAACCTATCGGAGACAGAGTGGTGGTTGAGGCTGCCCCTGCAGAGGAGAAAACTGCATCAGGTATCTACATTCCAGATACCGCCAAGGAAAAACCCCAACGTGGAACCGTTGTGGCTGTTGGTACCGGCAAAACGGACGAACCGTTGACCGTGAAGGTAGGAGACCAAGTGTTGTACGGCAAATATGCCGGCACGGAAATCACGTACGAAGGAAAAGAATATTTGATTATGAAGGAATCTGATATCTACGCGATCGTTTAAGATCGGTAGCTATCGGGAATTCATATTTTTCCTCGTTAATGTTTAATTAATAATGGTTTATTGAAAATTTGTTCAGCGAATCTGAAATCAATTAAAAAATGGCAAAACAAGTTAAGTATAATGTCGAAGCACGTGACATCCTGAAAAAAGGTGTAGACACGTTGGCAAATGCAGTGAAAGTGACATTGGGTCCACGTGGCCGGAATGTCATCATTGAAAAGAAATTCGGTTCACCGTCTATTACCAAAGACGGGGTTACCGTAGCGAAAGAAATCGAGCTGAAAGACGCCCTGGAAAACATGGGTGCCCAAATGGTGAAGGAAGTAGCTTCCAAAACGGCCGATCAGGCTGGCGATGGAACCACTACCGCAACGGTATTGGCGCAAGCCATCATCGCACCGGGCTTGAAAAGCGTGGCTGCGGGTGCCAACCCGATGGACCTGAAACGCGGTATCGACAAAGCGGTTAGCACCGTGGTAGGTAGCCTACAAAGCCAATCGAAGACCGTTGGTGAAGACAACAACAAAATCAAACAAGTAGCCAGCATCTCTGCCAATAACGACGAGGTAATCGGTTCGCTGATTGCCGAAGCTATGGAAAAAGTAGGTAAAGACGGCGTTATTACGGTAGAAGAAGCCAAGGGTACCGAAACGGAAGTGAAGACCGTTGAAGGTATGCAGTTTGACCGTGGCTACCTGTCGCCTTATTTCGTAACCAACACGGATAAGATGGAAGCCGAGTTGGAAAATCCATATATCCTGATTTACGACAAGAAAATCAGCAATATGAAAGAACTGCTTCCGATTTTGGAAAAACAAGTCCAAACGGGCAAGCCGTTGTTGATTATCGCTGAGGATCTTGATGGAGAGGCATTGGCTACATTAGTGGTTAACAAAATCCGTGGCTCGCTCAAAGTGGCTGCCGTTAAGGCGCCTGGTTTCGGCGATCGCCGCAAAGCGATGTTGGAAGATATCGCTATCCTTACCGGTGGTACCGTTATCTCTGAAGAGCGGGGCTTCAAACTGGAAAATGCCGAACTCGACTACTTGGGTCAGGCTGAGAAAGTGGTTGTTGACAAAGACAATACCACGGTGATCAATGGATCTGGCAACTCGGACGACATTAAAGGCCGTGTGAACCAAATCAAAGCACAAATCGAAACCACGACATCAGATTACGACCGGGAAAAACTGCAGGAACGTTTGGCCAAATTGGCCGGCGGTGTAGCCGTATTGTATGTGGGTGCTGCCACCGAGGTGGAAATGAAAGAGAAGAAAGACCGCGTAGATGATGCATTGCATGCTACCCGTGCTGCGGTTGAAGAAGGAATCGTAGCAGGTGGTGGTGTAGCGTTTATCCGTGCGAGCGAATCGTTGAAAGACCTCAAAGGTGACAATGAGGACGAAAACATCGGTATCGAAATCATCAAGCGCGCCATCGAAGAGCCCTTGCGCCAAATCTGCAACAATGCTGCCGTAGAGGGTGCCGTTGTGGTACAGAAAGTGCGTGAAGGCAAAGACGACTTCGGCTACAATGCCCGCACAGGCACTTACGAAAACCTGATCGGCGCCGGTGTTATCGACCCGACCAAGGTTACGCGTATCGCTTTGGAAAATGCTGCTTCCATCGCGGCCATGCTGTTGACCACCGAAGTGGTGTTGGCAGACGAGCCGGAAGATGATAAAGCGGCAGGCGCAGGTGCCCCCCCAATGGGCGGCGGCATGGGCGGCATGATGTAATCATTGCTCCCCGCTAAGCGGGGAGACCATCATAAACGCAAAAGGCGGCACATCCCCAAAAGGTGTGCCGCCTTCGTATTTTATAGGGCAGCTACCCCTACTTAAGCTTCTCGTTATTGCGGTGTCGATCCGCATCTCGGACCTGCTTCTTATCGAGGTTTTTCACCAGTGCATCGGTAAGATCGACCCCCGTCTGATTGGCGAGGCAAATCAACACGAAGAGCACATCGGCCATCTCATCGGCAAGGTCGACCGCTTCGTCCGATTTCTTGAACGACTGCTCGCCGTATTTCCGGGCCATGATACGGGCTACCTCCCCTACCTCTTCCATCAAAATGGCGGTATTGGTGAGTTCGTTGAAATACCGGATGCCGGTGGTGTTTATCCAACGGTCAATGGTCTCCTGCGCTTCTTTTATCGTCATCAGTGGTAATTTCTCGTGTTGTGTAGTGTTTCGCCTATCATCAATGATTATCCTTGTCTTTGGTGTCCATCACGATGGTGACAGGTCCGTCGTTGATGAGCGACACCTTCATGTCGGCACCGAATACCCCAACCGCGACCTCCCGGCCCAAGCGCGCCGAGAGTTCGGCAACCATCGACTCATACAACGGCATGGCCTTGTCGGGTTTTGCTGCGCGGACAAACGACGGGCGATTCCCTTTCTTGGTCTGCGCGGATAAGGTGAACTGCGAAATCAACAGTATGTTTCCTTGGATATCGTGCAGGGACTTGTTCATCAGCCCGTTCTCATCGCTGAATACGCGTAGGTTGGCAATCTTCTGGGCCAGCCATTGCAGGTCGTCCGCCCCATCGCTTTCTTCAATGCCCAACAGCACCATAAACCCCTGCCCGATGGAACCGACCATACGGCCATCGACCCGACAGGAGGCTTCGGATACCCGCTGAATGACCGCCCGCACTATTTTTTCGCGATGCGGTATAGCCTTCCGCCGTCCGTAACGGCGTACAGTGCGCCATCGGTGCCTTGATGCACATCGCGGAAACGCTGCGCCTCCCCTTCCAATAGCCGCTCTTCGCCAACGACCTTGTTATTTTCGATGACCAATCTGGCGATATGGGTACTGCTCAAACCGGCAATGAACAGGTTGTTTTCCCACTCGGGGATGGAGTTGCCGGCAAAAAAGGTCATCCCACTTGGTGACAGCACGGGGTCCCAATAGTAAACCGGTTGCTCCATCCCTTCTTTCTGTTGGATGGCATCGCCGATTTTGTTGCCATTGTATTCGAGGCCATAGGTGATGGTGGGCCAGCCGTAATTCTTGCCGGGTTGGATGCGATTTACCTCATCGCCGCCACGGGGTCCGAATTCGCCCTCCCAAAGGTCGCCCGTAACGGGATGGAATGCGAGCCCCTGCACATTGCGGTGCCCGTACGAATAGATTTCGGGGCGCGCGTCGCTCCTACCTTCAAAGGGGTTGCCCGGTGCGGGGTCGCCGTTTGGCGTAATGCGGAGGATTTTGCCCAGTGCGGCATTCAAGTCCTGCGCCAACGGCCGGGTTTCGATATCTGAACGCTCGCCGGTACTGACAAACAGGTTTCCGGTTTTATCAAACAGGATGCGCCCGCCGTAGTGCAGGTTGCTTTTATGTGCCGGTGTGGCTTGATAGATCACCTGGGCGCTTTCGATGGCCTTTTCATCATCGGCCAGCCGGCCTTTGGCCACGGCCGTCAAAGTGCCATCGGGCGTATCTTGCGAAAAGGTCCAATACACCATGCGGTTGCTGGTGAAATCGGGATCGATGGTAACGCCCAGCAACCCTCCCTGGCCTTCGGCGTTGACAGCCGGAAGCCCGGTAATGGCTTCGCTAAGCTCGCCGGTCTGCGTGGCAATCCGGAACGTCCCCTCCTTTTCGGTAATCAGCAGCCTACCATCGGGCAGGTTGGCAATACCCCATGGCCGGTTAAGCCCTTCGGCCAACACCTGTGCTTCAAAGGGGGTGGTGGTTTTCATGCCCGCCACACGTGTTTGCCCTTCAAAAGCGGGAGCGTAGTCGGTATTGGCTTCCTTGGTTTCCACAGGTGCGTATGTGGAATCGGACGGCGTTTCCTCAACCGTCTTTTTGGAAGCCGATGAATCGCACGATGAAATCACGAACGATAACGCCGCAATGGCCGCAATGGATTTGGATGTATGTCGCATAACGATAATTTTGTTTAAAGGTAACGACATTTTTCCGACAATATCAATGCCAATGGCATATTAAACGGCAAGCGCACGATTATTTTTACATCGGCGCTTACCGTGTATTCCTAAAACTTGAGATTAAGCCCCAACAGGAAATTGGCCGTTGCCTGCGGATAATAGAAGTTGTAGTCTACCCGATCGGTTTCAGACAGGTAATAACCCCAGGTGTATCCACTGGATGCATATTTCTCGTTGAATACGTTGTTGACCAATAACGTGATGCCGAGGTTCTTCAATTTCCAGAACGACGTGTGATAGGCTGCCCGTACATGGTTTACGAAAAAGCCATCGATACTGCGGCTTGCGCTGCCGGTATTATCGAGGTACTGGCGCGAAACGTATTTGCTGAGCAGGGCCACTTCAAATGGCTGCCAAGGTTTGAAGCTGAGCTCGCTGGATGCCACCCAGTTTGGTGAAAACGAAATATCGGTTGTGGAATAAAAGTTCTCCACGTCGCCCACCACCTCCGTGAAGTCCTTGATTTTATTCTGGCTATAGGCTAGTGTTGCCCCCCATGCAAACCAAGTGTTGGGCGCCCACTGCCCATCGAACTCCAGGCCGATGCGGTAGCTGTCGTCCACATTTCGCCGTAGCGTGCTGCCCACGTCGTTGAGTTGGCCCGTCAGCACCAATTGGTTTTTATACAGCATGGCGTAACCGTTCAGGCCAACATTGAACCGATGGGACCTGATGCGGTAACCGGCCTCGATGTCATGCAGCCGTTCGGCTTTGGGTGTTTGGTCAATGGGCCAGTCGGTAAAGTCGCTCCGCACGGGTTCTTTATTTGCCAATGCGTAGGAGGCGTATACATTGCTGGCCGTTGACAGCTGATACGTGAGCCCGATTTTCGGATTGAAAAAGTCGAACGCGGCATCTTGGGTAAGATCGCGGAGGTCGTTGTCTATGCCGGTGATGGCGTAGTCGATACGGCGGTATTGGGCATCCGCAAACAACGATAGCTTATCCAACCGGTACGATGCCTTTAGATAGGTATTGAAATCTGTTTTGGTAGCATCGCCATCGTAATACCGATACGCGGTACTGAAGCCGCCCTCCTTTGCGCTCGGGTAGGCAGCATCGGTAGCCAGGGGATATTGCGACCATACGATATCGCCATAATGCCCACCTTCATAGTGGTTGTAGGCACCCCCTAACGTAAGCTCGAAGCCGTCCCCGTTTTCGTACACAAGCGAGTAGGTGCCCCCATAGAAATGGTTGTCGAGCCAACGCTGACGCACCAGGTCCGTCTCGGTTATGGCGCCGCCGCTCACAGCGACGGGCGGTAATCCGTAATCGGCATATTCGTCTCGGCTGCGGAACTGCTCGTAGTAGCCTTTCCCCCGGGTGTAGTGCAGGGCGGTGTTGAGCGTAAACCTATCGGTAAGGACCGATGAAAACAGCAATTGGTAGTGCGTTTGCCGGTAGTTATCGGTTTCGTTATCGTAAAGGTATTTATTGTAGCGCCGGTCGGAGTTCAACAGGTTCTCGGTTTCTTCTGGCGTCAGCCCATCGTCTGCCGCATAGGCTTCCATCGCGGCCACATCGCCGGTGAGCCTCGATTCGGGCGTGCCATACCAGGCCTGATAGGTTTTTTCTTTGCCGCCGAATACGTTGGCACGCAACAGGCTATGCTGGCCATGCCAGGCCCCCGACAAAAAGAATGATTGCAGGTTGGACGTGCCCCGATCGATGTAGCCATCGCTACTGATGCGTGAAAGGCGTCCATCGAAACTGAAATTGCCACCGATAAGGCCCGTGCCGAGCCGAATGGTATTTTTCAGCGATCGGTAGGAGCCGATCGACTGGTCGAGTTCGGCATAGGCTTCTTCGTTGAGGGTATGGGTTTGGATGTTGAGGCTAGCCCCGAAAGCACCGGCGCCATTGGTGGATGTACCGACTCCGCGCTGGATCTGGATGTTATCTACGGAAGAGGCGAAATCGGGCAGGTTGATGAAAAACGAACCCAAGCTTTCCGCATCGTTGAGGGGGATACCATTTACCGTAACATTGGTCCGCTGCGCATCGCTGCCGCGGATACGCATGCTGGTATATCCGATACCCGCGCCGGCATCCGACGAAATGACCACGCCGGGCGTCTGGTCGAGCAGGAAAGGGATATCCTGTCCCATGTTGTTCTTGGCAATATCCGCTTTGCTGATATTCTTGTAGGTCGTCGCTGTGTTTTCCGTGGCGCGCGTCGCCTGGACCACCACTTCATCGGTGAGCAGCGTCGCCTGTTGCAACACCACGTCCACGTGTTGGTCTCCGCTAATCGTAACGTGCTGTTTTTCCGTTTGGTAACCCAGATGGCTCACCACAATCGTGTAGCTGCCTTCTTTGATGTGGCTGATGGTTGCCAAGCCGGCGGCATCGGCCTTTCCTTGGTAAATGGTGCCTTCGAGCTGGATGGATGCGCCCGGCATCGCCTTGCCATTGCTGGCCTCGGTTACGGATACGGTGATGTGGTGTTGTGCCACGGCAACAGCCATGGCGACGTGCATGAACAACGCAATCCCTGCGATTGACTTTTTAATCATTTTGTAACTTGTAAAATTTAGTTAAACACCACTGCTATAAGGGGTTCATAGCAGCGTAATTATTTAACTTACCTCCCTACGCCGGCATTATCCGGATCAGGTGCTCCCGAGATATCGGGATGGGTATAATCTCAGCCTTTATTTGTGTTTGTTGGTACAAAACAAGGCACCCCTAAATGATTGTGCAAAGATAGGCTATTTTCCGGCTATTGCAAAAGGGATTGCATAGGACCCGATTACATCAGCAACGTATCGATACGGTGCCCATGTACCATTTGTTGTTTCTCAGACCATGAGAACACGGTGAACGTACCGTCTTGCGAGGCTACCATCGCAAGCGAATCATGCTGGTCATTTACGAACTGCGCAGCAGCGAGGTGTCGGGTTCCGCCGATATTGGTGGCATCCAACAGTTGCATGGTGCTACCTGCAATGGGTTCGGTAATCATCAATTGGGCCACGGGCAGGGCATGGGGTGAACGGGCTACTTTGGCACCGAAAGCCAGCAAGTGATGGTCTTGGGTAATTACGGTGGCCCCGTCGATGGCGGAGTAGCCACCGACTGCGCTAATCATTTTACGCAACTCCTCCATGTGTACAATGTCCGGTATGTTTGTTTGGGGGCGGGCGGAGATGAGGGGATGAGGTTCTACCAAATAATTGATGGGTTTGACAATGGAGTGCAACCACGCCGAGCTGTTCGGCGGAACCATTAAAAGCAATGCGCCCCGGCCGTGGCTGCGCAGTGCCAGTGCGAGCTGCACTAATAGGTTCTCAGGCTCATCGGCGGGTTGCGGGCCGGAAAGGCCCAACAACGCAGCTAGTATGCCTGGGCAGTCCGTCAATCCCCAATGATTGCCGTCAATTACTTTAATCTGATTACCTTTCAGCACCGCAACGTTGACCAGCTTGCCCGCCAGGTCGCTGTGCTTTCGCTTCACCACCAATAAGCCCGCCTCTACTACTTCCACTACCATACTATGAAGGGGTATCTCGTAAGTGGTTCCCCAGATATGGAGATTGCCGCCTTCCATCCATATGCAGAGGTGAATACCCGGCTGCACCACGGCTGGCGACAGCTTTACCAAATGATACGGGGTAAAGCGCTGTCTATGGCGAAAAACCAAGCCGTTGCTCACCATATCGGGCGGTACAAAGGCCATTGAGATTTTTGGCTCATAGCCTTCCTCACGACGTAGGCTTGCCCAAAATGCCGTATCGATGATGGATTCGATGACCGGGATATCCGGGATATGGCGCAGCCCGGCATCCGGGTGCCGGGCAACGTGCTGTTCGAAATGTGCCGCAATTCGCTGTGACACAATTTTCGCCGCTAGATACGTAGGTTCTGAAATCATTTTTTGCCGACCGACCAAACAATTTAGCCGATTTTCATATTTACTCGGTATATTAACAAATTTACATAAAAATCAATAAACAAATTGTTATGCGATTCATCATTGACGTATTACTGACAGGGCTGGCTGTTTTTCTGGCGGCCCTGGTCCTTCCCGACTCGGCGGTGACCGTTGCCGGCTTCGGCTGGGCAATTGTTGCCGGACTCATCATCGCTTTCGTGAATGCAACGTTGGGCACGGTGCTCCGGGTGTTCACCTTTCCGCTCAACCTGCTGACGCTGGGACTCATTTCGTTTATCATCACGGTGCTGATGGTTCAGTTGACCAGCTATTTCATGGGCAGCAAATTTGAAGTGTCGAACTTCTGGTGGGCTGCGGTATTTGCTATTATTGTAGCACTCATACAGATGCTATTGAATAGCCTATTCGGATCCAAAGAAAAGGATTGACAACTAGCCTATATTTTTCCGAAAGGCTTCTGGTGTTGTATCGGCGTACTTCTTGAAAAACTTGGTGAAATACGAATTGTCTTTGAAGTTGAGCACATCGGCGATGGAGGCAATGGAAAGTTCAGGGTTCACCAAGAGCCGCTTGGCCTCCAGAATGATGCGGTCACGTATCACGGTTCCGGCCGATTGGCCCAACAGGTCTGAACAAATGGCATTGAGGTGGTTGGGTGTAATGTAGAGCAGGGCCGCATAATCTTTGGGCAACCGCAGCTCGGCATAATGCTTTTCGACGAGTTTTTTGAAATTGCGCAACAGGACGGCATTGTAGGACAGCGGTGACGGCTGCGCGGGGGTGTGGAGATCGGCAAGATCTAGGAATAGTTTAAGCATCAGTACACGCAACTTGTCGATATCCAGCATGCCCATCGCGGTACCCAAGGGCACCATCTCTTCAAACAGGGCGGCAATCCGGGGGCGCAGATTTTCGGGGATATCCAGTACGGACTGTTTGGCCTGTCCCTGGAAGAAGGTGAATTCGTCGATATAATCGGGGCGAAGCAGGAAGGACTGGAAAAACTGGGTTGAAAAGTTGATCACATACCCGTCTACTTCGCCCTCGAAGTTCCAGCGGTGCACCTGGCCCGGCACCATCGCATACAATTGGTATGGCCGTACCTCGAACCGGTCGAAATCGATCGTATGGTACCCGGCACCCTTGGTAAAATACACCAGGTGATAGAAAGTATGGCCGTGCGGCACATGCAGTTTGTGGTGCTGCACGATGTAGGGGGCAAAGGGGCCTACCAAGAAATCCGATTGGTAGGTCGCGAACCCCGTAATGTCATATACCGGATAGCCCTGACGTGTCATGGGCCGTAAGTATACTGATTTTTTATGGCTTTTCGGTTACCTGTTTTGCTTCGGGCTGATAACTCAGGCCGGGCGTAAGCCAATAAAGTAACACCACCCGCGAGTAGCGGTAGTTGAGCGGCGAAAGCACGATGACTGTACCAATGGTAGCGATGAGGTATGGCCACGGCCCTTCCATATAACCCGTAAAGAGATAGAAGCCCACGCAGGCCACAATCATTTCGGCCATCGCCAAGGCATAACTCACAAACATGGCTACGTAGAAATAGCCCGGTTCGCGCTCATAACGCAACCCACAGTGGGGACACGTCTCGTTCATTTTTTGTGCTTTGAGTGCATAGGTCTTGCCTATAAACATATTCCCTTCGCGGCACCGCGGGCATTTCGCTTGCAGCGCCGCCTTGATTACCGATGGGGTGTGATCTTTTTCCATGATATTCTCCACGTTTAATCTGCCTGTCCTTTTTGCTGCAAAGGTAACCACATCGGGCAAGATCTACTGGTAAGATACCGGTATCTTATGGTACTTTTTACCGACCTTAAATGTTAATCGACGGGGCGTAGCGGCAGGTAGCTCGACATACCCGCACCCCTGGGATGGATGATGATGGCAACGCAGCGGTCATCGGGGCCCACTTCGAAGGCAATACCTTCTTCGGCATCGTAAACCGTGTAGGTTTCGTCGGCCTGCTGATAGGTTTCAGTGGCCGTGAGCTGATAAGTGTCGCGTATCTCGGCAAGCGCAGAGCCTACATGGATCGAATCGGCGGTTTCGAAGGTGGGCGATGTCACCCGGATCTGTTGTATCCGGGCGGTTTCGTCGTTGCCCATGTCGCGGGCGGTGAATAGGGATAAAGGGTATTGTTCTGCCGTATCGGTATACCAAATCTGCACCGCCTTCCCCATGGCCGCATCGCTATGGTCGGGTCGTCCCAATTGCCGGTGAACCACACTATCGGCATCACCGAGTTTGAATGTGCCGGCGGATGTGCCGGGCACGAGGGCCGTACTTTCCGGTGCCGCGGCATGGGGGATTTCTGTGATCGAACTATCGGCCCCAGCGGTTCGCCCGGCATCGCCACGACCACCGCATGCGGTGAGCATAAAACCCATTAGTGCGACAGCCATGCCGTTTGCCCATAAAGGTGTTTGGTACTTCATACCCTATAAACGGCTATTTTTTATTTTTGTTTCGAAGCGGGGTAAGCAAGTACTCCAACCCATTGAGCTTGATTTCGTACATCGTTGCCAGTAACATGCCGATGGTGCCTTTGGGGAATCCTTGTTGGTGGAACCATACTAGGTATGCTTCGGGGAGGTTGCAAATGAGCGTGTCTTTGTATTTCCCAAAGGGCATTTTGGTCGTTACTAGTCGCTGCATGGTTTCTTCGGGCGTCATGGTGAATCAATCGTTGGTTTTACCATACTTTATGTAGTATACCGCTAACCGGAAAGCGATGGCGATATGGTTGAATACATTGGGTAGCAACCCATAATGTTTGCTGAAAATCCGGAAACGCTCCTTGAGACTCTGCCAGTGCCGCTTTTTAGACATCCCCCCGACGAGGTATTTGGCAACGATACGCCTGGTATTTACCGCTTTATTGGCGGCCTTTGCCGCACGGATAACCCAGTCGATATCGGAACTAAGCTGATACCGCAAATCGTACTGGCCGACGATACCGCGCCGGATGTAGATGGCCTGATGGCTGATATTCATCCCATAACGGAAACTTTTCCAGTGGAACCGTTCGGGGATGGCATGCCGCCGGAGACCGAGCGATTGCCAACTGGCATCGAACATTTCCGTTTCGCCGTAGTAGATATCGGCATTGGGCGCGGTGGCAAATACCGCGGCAACGGTGTCGGTGGCGTAAATCTCATCGCCGGAATTCATAAATAACACGTAATCGCCCGTGGCAAGGGCCAGTCCTTTATTCATGGCATCATAAATGCCCCCATCGGGCTCACTGATGAACCGTGCAATCTGTCCGGCATATTTCCGGATGATGCCGGCCGTGCCATCCGTCGACCCGCCATCGATGACCACATACTCGATATGCGGGTAGGTTTGGTTAATGACCGACAGAAGGGTCCGTTCGATATCGGCCGCATTGTTATAGACAACGGTGATAACCGTGAGCGTAGGTGAAAACTTGCTTTCCATTACCCGTCAAATATCGGAACGCTCTGCCGGCTTTTGTACGACCATCACGTTGTTGTGGAAAAAATTCATGTTCTTTGGCAGTATGGCTGAAAGGAAAAGCCCACAAAGTGTAATCGGCATAATAAACAACGGTGTGAGTGCTATGCGGATTCCTTTCCGTTTCGGAAAGATATGCTGGTAGACATACGCCGCCCACATCTGGCAGATGGTGCTTACGTAATTGGTCGTCTTTTTTTCCTGCATCACCATAAATCCTTTTTCCTGCAGCATGTGCTTCAACCCGAATGACGTGTAGCGGGCAAAGTCGTACGGGATTTCGTGTTCATCCCAAACGAATGGCACCGTTAACAGCATCTTGCCGCCCGGTTTGAGTACCCGGTATAGCTCATCGAGGATTTGGTGGAGGTTAAACACGTGTTCGAATACTTCACTGGAAAAAATGCTATCGAACGATCCGTCGGCAAAAGGCAATGTATGGCCATCGTAGTAGACATCAATTTCCTCGCTGCGATGGTCGTGGCCACTCACCTCGATGTCCGTACCGATGTATTCGGAAACGGCAAACAATGCCTTATAGGGTTTACTACCGCACCCGAAATCCAACAGTTTGCCCTGCAAGTGGCCGCTGAATTGGGAAACTCCGTTATACAGCCCTCTGCGGATGATAAAGAAGGGGTTGAAAAAAAATCCGAAAAAAGTAGGCTGAAATAAAGATGTATTGTACAGTTTTTTAAGCTTCGCTACCACGGTCGATTGTTATTGGGACTTGAATTGGGTTTTCCAGCGTTGTATCGCGTCTTTATCGAGATACAGTTTCACGCTCATTTCTTCATGTATTTTCTCTTCGAGCAGATCGATGCGTTGGCGTTCGAGCACGTTCAAGGCGATATCGTTTCGCATTTCGAGTGCCCGGTTGTCGATGCCGATGATGATGGCCTTGCGTTTTTTCTGCAAGGCACGTATGCCGGCATGGAGGCGGGTTCCCACATATTCGCAGGGTTGCCTCTCGAGAAACGAATCGAAAGCGGAGAGCTTCGGTGCCACGTAGCCGATATCGGAAGTCAAGCTTTCGATATACGCACGGTCTTTCGAACCTTGTACCCAAACATATACGTGCTGGTAATGCTTTTTCAGGATTTCGAACATCCGCCGGTCACGTTCGGTATCGCGCATGTAATCGGTAATGGTGGTGATGACGGTATCGCGCTTTTTGGGGTTAATCTGGGAGCAGTGGGGTTCGTCGAGCCCCCACACGGTAGGGCAACCGGTATTGACCACATTCTTGATGCCTATTTCGGCTAGCTTCTGCAAGGTGTAATTGTCTCTGACAGCGTGTACGTATCGCTTGGAAAACAAGGTTCGGTACATCATCTTCGAGTAGGCGGATACGGGTTTATCCTGGTATTGCCACCACCCTACCCCGAGCAATACCACTTTATGCCGTAAAACGAACAAATCTTTGACACCGACTTTCCACTGGCTCTTTCGGAGGGTATTGTTTTTCAATAGATTAGTTCCACCTACGATGCCTGTATCGTATTTACGGAGCTTGTGGAGGTCTTTCGGGTGGATGGAAAAATGGGTAGGCACGTTGATGACGAAATCGTCCATGAACAATTCGTCGGAAATACGATTGACCGCATCCATGATGATGTGATCACCGAGATTGGTTGTACCTACTGATGTATCGAAAATAATTTTTGGCATGTGTTTGCTGCAACTTATCGTTTGACCAACCGCCGGATGGTCGGTATAAAAAATAACGCTTCGAGCATCAGCCATCCCTGTGCCCGCGTTTTGGGTACGAAGATAACAAATAGTGCCGTGCTGGCATATGTGGCTAACGTGGCGTAAGCAGCACCAATCATGCCATATTCCGGAATCCACCAGCTATTCAATCCGATGTTGATTACGGCACCGGCGACAGCCCGGGCCAATGAGATACGGGTGTAGCCTTCTGCGAGCAGGTATTGGCCGGTGGCGACATAAAGGAACATAAATACCCCTGCCCAGATGTGAACCGTGAGTATGGGTGCGCCGGCGGCGTATTCTGCCGAATAGAACATACGGTAAATAAAGGGTGCGGCCACGGTGGTAACCGCCGCAATGGCCACGCTCACCATGGTCATCAGTTCATACAGGTGCTGCAATCGCCGCCGATAGCGGGCGGGATCGTCACGCCGGGCATTCATGATCGCCGGAAAGAGGGCCGTGACGATGGCCATCGGGACAAAGTACCAGCCTTCGCTGAGTTTAACTACCGTATCATATACCCCGAATACGGCTTTACCCAAATAAGCGTCGAGCATCAACTGGTCGATTTTCATGTACAGAATGATGGCTACCGAAGAAAATGCAAGGGGCCACGAGTAATGGAGCAAGTATTTGGCCGTAGCCCGGTCAAACCGCCAATTGACGAGTCGGTTGCCCCGCCGTTCGTAATAATAAACGTATCCTACCGCCAGGAAAACGGCATCGAGCAGGAGTGCCCACACAAACCAGCCTACCGTAGCCTGCGAGAAAACCAGCCCAACCTTCACAGCTGCAGACAGCACATTGGCGCCCACTTGGATGTACATGATATACTTACCCTGTACCTTGGCTTGGAAAAAACAGTCGATGATATTGACTGATTGGAAAAGGCAGACAAACGACACGATAAGGATATAATGGAACGGTGCCGCCTGCGGCCCCGAGGTATAATGGCCAATCAGGAGGTAAGTCGCGTAAATCAACGGAAGCGCTACAACGGATGCAACCACCCGTAACCGGAATGCGGTGCCCAATATGGTGTTTTCTTTTTCTGGTTGCTGCAACAACTGCCGGGTCACGAAGCTATCCATGCCCAGCGTGCAGGCCGCGGCAAAGAACGAGACCAATACGAGTGGGTAGTTCAACTCGCCGTTGAGGCTGCTACCCAAATAATTGGGGATAACGATGGCTGTAACAACCATCTTGATGAAAATGGTACCCACACGGGCCACCATCAACCACCCGGTATTCTTAAGATACTTGCTGAAAGCTTCTGGGTCGAAACCGGGTAACGAAGGGAAGTTCATCAAATTAATCCGCTATACCACTTCAACCACTTTACCGAAACCCGCTAAACTCTGGTGTGTGGGATCAAGATCGGTGACCAAATAGGAAATGGCGTTGAGGCTACAGACTTTCATTTTCTGCACGGAATTCAATTTCTCTGCAATACTGAGGATGGCGGTTTTGCTGGAACAGCGGATCATGGCTTTTTTGATCTGCACCACTTCCCAATCGGAGTCGGTAACACCATCTTCTACCGAAAGGCTATTGGTACCCAACAAACACAAGTCGACCCGGATTTCCGACAATTGGTTGATTACCTGTGAACCGATACTGATGTTGGTATTGCGCGACAGTTTACCACCGATAAGGATAACATCTGCATTGGTCCGTTCGGCCAATTCGAGCGCTACCAGCGGACTGATGGTGAAAAATGTACACTGCAGGCTTTCGGGGATGATACGCGCCAGTTCGAGCATAGTGGTGCCGCCGCCGGCGAGTACCGTCATTCCATTCTGCACAAGCTTAAGCGCCTTGCTGGCAATCTGTTTCTTGGAATCACGGGCGTATACGTTATTCTCCTTAAACGGATACTGGAACGACTTGGACAATGCGCCGCCGTACACTTTGAGCACCTTGCCGTTTTCTGCCAATTCGTTCAAATCACGCCGGATGGTATCTTCAGAGACACTGAGCTGCACGCTGAGGTCTGACGATAGCACTTTATTGTGCAAGTTGATTTGGTGGATGATAAAAGCCTGCCGTTCTTCTTTCAACATGGTGTAAGCGGTTTATTAAGTGGGTAAAGATAGAATATTTTAAAGAAATTTGTATTATTACCGCCGTAAAGCATTTATATAACCAAAGCGCAAAACAGTATCCATGGCCGAGTCATATCTTGCAATCACCAACGGGACCGTCTTTACGGGCGAAGCGTTAGCCAGCGGCAAAACGGTGTTGATAAAAGGGAAAAAGGTAGTCGGGCTCATCCCTACGGTGGAAGTTCCGTCGGACGCCGAAATCGTAGATGCCCGGGGCAGGTATGTGGTGCCCGGCTTTGTAGACTTACAGATATATGGTGGGGGAAACCGGCTATTTTCCGCCGATCCTACAGCAACGGCGCTAGATGAAATCGCAACGGCGTTGGTGAAATCGGGGACCACCAGCTTCATGATAACGATCGCAACCAACACCATGGAATTGGTGGATGAGGCATTACGTGTAATGCAAAACTACCGGCATCCGGCCCTTCTCGGTTTGCACCTCGAAGGGCCGTACCTTAACCCCGAGAAGCGGGGGGCACACCCGGAGTCCTATATACGCAAACCCGAAAAGGCCGAAGTCCGCTCGTTATTGGAACGGGCCGGTAAAAGCCTACGGATGATGACCATTGCGCCCGAACGGTTTGAGGATGAGGTGATCGACATGCTATTGCACCACGGCATCCTCTTGTCGGCCGGGCACAGCGGTGCCACGTTTGACGAGGCGACGCATGGATTCGAGAAGGGAATACAAGCAGTGACCCATTTTTTCAATGCCATGTCGCCTTTCCATCACCGCAATCCGGGGTTGCCGGGTGCAACTTTCCAGTCGGAAACGGTGAAAGCAAGCATCATTGCCGATGGCATCCACGTGGATTACCAAACGCTGGCAATCAGTAAGCGGTTGTTGGGCGACCGGCTCTTTTTGATTACCGATGCCGTGGTAGCCGTGGATACCGGTACCTACACACATATTTTTACGGGCGATCGCTATACGTTGCCCGACGGCACGCTGTCGGGGTCGGCACTGACGATGATGCAGGCCGTAGCCAACTGCGTGCGCCATGCGGGAATCCCCTTGGTGGAAGCGCTACGGATGGCCACCTTATATCCCGCATCGCTCATCGGGGCGGATAGCCTGGGCCGAATTGCGGAAGGAGCGACCGCCAACCTGGTTATTTTCGACGATGGCTACACCATACGAAACGTCTTCTTCGAAGGGACCATCCAATGAAAAAACTGTTTAACTTACTTTACTTCCAGGTCGTCGTCGCCATCATCATTGGCATCCTAATCGGGCATTTTTACCCTTCCATCGGCGTGCAACTGAAGCCACTCGGCGATGGGTTCATCAAGCTGATTAAGATGGTGATCGCTCCGTTGATTTTCTGTAGCATCGTATTGGGCATTGCGGGGATGGAAGATGTGAAGAAAATCGGGACGGTTGGCGTGAAGGCTCTGCTGTACTTCCAGCTGTCCACCGTTGGGGCCATGCTGCTCGGCGTGATGGTGATCAATGTGGTTAATCCCGGTGGGGGGATGCACGTAGACCCGAAGACACTGGACACCTCGGAGGTATCTTCCTACATCGTTGAAAGTGAGCACCAAGGCGGTGTGAAAGACTTTCTATTGAATATCATCCCCGAAAATGTATTCAAGGCGTTGTCTTCGGGCAACCTACTGCAAGTCCTTTTCTTCGCTGTGCTATTTGGATATGGGCTTTCCAGGATCGGGGCCAAAGCCGAGCCTACTCTCCGCGTGATGCAGTCATTCCTCGACGGCTTGTTCGCCGTGATAAAGATCATCATGCGGGTCGCCCCTATTGGGGCCATGGGTGCCATCGGGTTTACCATCGGCAAGTATGGCATCAGCTCGCTTTCTTCTTTGGGCTTGCTGATGTTGTGTTTTTACGGTACCTGCCTGCTGTATGTCTTTTTGGTGGCGGGATTGTTTTTGAAGTATTATGGCATCAGTATAATCAAAATGCTGCGCTATATAAAGGAAGAACTACTGGTTGTGTTGGGCACATCATCGTCCGAGTCGGTGCTACCGGCTATTATGCAGAAGCTGGAAAAGATGGGATGCTCGAAACCCGTGGTACGCCTTACCATACCGACGGGCTATTCGTTCAACCTGGATGGTACCGCCATTTACCTGACGATGGCAGCCATCTTCCTGTCGCAGGCGCTTGATATGCCCATGAACCTGATGGATCAGCTTTTTTTGCTGTTTGTGCTCACCATCACTTCGAATGGTGCCGCTGGCGTAACGGGAAGTGGTTTTATCATTCTAGCAGCTACACTACCCGTTGTAGGACATATACCCGTTGAATCGGTTGCCCTGATCTTCGGTATCGACCGCTTTATGAGCGAAGCCCGGGCATTGACCAACATCATCGGCAACACCGCCGCAACGCTGGTGGTGGCGCGCTGGGAGAACGAATTGGATATGGACCAATTGGCGTCCGAGCTGGACTAGCCTTCCTTTGCAGGCCCGACATCATCGTCTGCTAACCCAGCCAGTATATTATTTACTTCCGCTTCCGTAGTCGTGAGCTTCGCCTTGCAGGCATGAATGAGCTGTGTGGCCCGTTTTACCTTTTCCGAAAGCTCGTCGACCGAGATTTCACCATGTTCGATTTCCGATACAATGGTCTGCAGTTCTTCGAACGCATCGGTATAGGTGTATGGTTTATCCATTATCCAATGGTTTTAGTTCATCTATTTTACTGGTTATGCTTCCATGTGCGAGAACCGTTTCGATCACATCGCCCTCACGGATAGACTCAATACTCTTCAAGGCTTTCCCGTTGATACGGGTAATGCTATACCCGCGCCGGAGCACCTGTCGGGGATCCAATAGTTGCGTGGTTTTCTCCATGGCTTGCAAATTTGACCATGTTCCTTTACAGCGTGACGATGCTGCCACCCGCAGGGTTTGGGCAGTGTGGTGTATGTCTTGTTGTCCCTGCCGCAAACGCGTTTTGCTGACCATCCCGAGGCGCACGGCCCCATATTCGAGCGCTTTCCGTTGGCCACTCACCAGATGCATGCTATGCAGCCTGAAATATCGGATCTGGTTGTTGAGCGCATCCCGTTCTTGGGTGACCAACTGCGTTGCCTTCCGTATGACGATCTCTCTTGCCTGGTTGACCGGTTCGGCAAATCGGTGGAACCGCTGTATGAGGAAATCGGCTAGCTCGCTCGGCGTGATGGCATTCTGGTAGGCCACCATTTCGCTGACCGTTTCATTGGTGGAATGGCCGATGCCGGTAAGCACGGGAATAGGGAATTGGGCGATGGCGGAAGCCAATAGATAGTGGTTATAGCTCGATAAACCGACGTCGCCTCCACCGCCGCGGATGATGGCCACCACATCATACGCATCCTGCTGCTGTGCGATGCGTTCCAGCTGGCCGGAGATGGCCTGCACAGATTTATCTCCCTGGAGCAAGGCCGGAAAAAGCGTTTGCTCAAAATGGTAACCCCAAGGGTTGTGTTGCAAAATCTTCAGGAAATCGGCGTAACCCTTGCTGGTTTCGACGGATATGACAGCCAGTCGCTTGGGCACAACCGGAAAGGCCAGGGATTTATTTGCCCTAAAGATACCTTCTTCTTCAAGGCGGTTGATACTTGCCAACTTTTCCCGCTGGAGTTCGCCGAGCGCGTGCACCGGATCGATATCCAAGATGCGCAGGGTTAAACCATACACAGGATCGTAGGATATGGTGGCCTGGAACAAGATAGTGATGCCATTTTTCAGGGGCTCTTTCGTGGTTTCGATAAACTGCCGATCGATGCGTTGGTAATCGGCCTTCCAGAGCACCGATCGCATTTCAGCGATGACCTGCCCCTGCCGCTTCTCGACCAGCTCCGGATAACAATGGCCCGAATGGGAATAATGGTTGAGCTTATTCATCTCTGCCTTTACCCAATACACACTTTTGTACCGTTCGGCAATCGTTTTCTGGATGCTGCGGGCTACCTCTACGAGGGTGAATACCGTTCTGTCCGACAATTTCTCAGGCATAACCAAAGGTAAGCTTTTTCTATAAAATCACTACCTTTGTGCGCGTGAAACGTGCCACGGAGTGAAAGATATAAGGTCTACAAGACCACCAAGAAAGATTATTGTTGAATGAAACTACCCATTATCTCATACGGCGACCCCATCTTGAAACGGAAGGGCGAAGCAATTGAAAAGGACTATCCAGGTTTACAGCAGCTGATAGCCGATATGTTTGAAACCATGTATGCGGCCAGCGGCGTAGGGCTGGCAGCTCCCCAGATTGGGCGGTCCATACGCTTGTTTGTCATCGATGCCAGCCCGTATGAGGAAGACGAACCGGGGCTTGCCGATTTCAAGAAAGTATTTATCAATGCGCAGCTCTTGGATGAGGAGGGAGATAGATGGCTGTTCAATGAAGGGTGCCTGAGCATTCCTGACGTCAGGGAAGATATAAGCAGGTATCCGACGATCCGTATTCGCTATGTCGATGAAAACTGGGTGGAACACGAAGAGGTGCTGGATGGGTTGGCCGCGCGGATTATCCAGCATGAGTATGACCATATTGAGGGCAAACTCTTTACGGATAAGCTTAGTCCCCTTCGGAAGGCGATGATCAAAAGTAAATTGGATTCGATTTCGCGGGGCCAGGTTGACGTGGATTACAAAATGAAATTCCCGGCATCGAAGCGCAAACGGTAGGGATTTCGTTCGTTCAGCCGCCCACGAGGGGCAAAGCCAGCCGATATTTCACGGCAATAACACGGATGGCGACGACGGTGGTCACGCTTAGGGAAGCATTGATGGTATAGCCCACGCCGAACGAGTCGAGCGTAAGGAACAAGGTGGCCCCCAAGAGGCATGCCGTAGCATAGATTTCCCTACGGAAAATCAGCGGTGTTTCGTTCAGCAACGTATCGCGGGTAACCCCACCCATCACCGCCGAGAACATACCCAGTACCACGGCCGCGATGCCACTGCTATCGTAAGCCAGTGACTTCTGGACCCCCACTACCGTAAAAAACCCAATTCCCAATGCATCGAATAAAAACAATGTCCGCGCGAACTTGCCCAGTATGCTCCGCAACCAAACAGCGATGAGTACCCCGGCCAATATGGCTAAGAGGTAATTTCCATCGTCCACCCACACCGGCCGTAAGTTGAGGAAGATATCACGGAGGCTCCCCCCTCCGATAGCGGTAACGAAGCCGGTAAATGCGGCACCGAATAAATCAATATTATTCCTGGTTGCCGCCATCGCGCCGGATATCGCGAAGAACATGGTTCCTAAAAGATCGATATAATAGATGATTTCCAACGCTAATTCATTTACGTTCCGCTTGTAAAAGTACAACAATTCCCGATTAGTTGACATGCGGACAAGTACGATGGGATGGGCCAGTTATTTTTTTTCTCCCTGATTTATAGCCAGTCATGGATATTTCCAAACAATATCTTACCCGGAGTGTTGCAAATTACACATTATGCCTTACCTTTGCATCCCGCTTCGGAGGAGGCGGTTGTTCCTTGAGTGTTTTGTTTCGTTTTTGCTGCCGGTGGGGTTGGTTTTCGTTGCGTTTTCGGGGCTGGCAAAAAAAGTGAAATAAATTTTGCGGGAATGGAAAAGGTTCTTACCTTTGC
>NZ_JBMQOC010000134.1:0-13496 GCF_053550995.1 Parapedobacter sp. | reverse complement strand
ATCCGCACGGCAGCGTGTTAAAGTGAACCTGCCGGGAGGCTTTGCATCAATCGGCGACTTCACTACGTTGCTGACAGCCATCGAATCCGTTGGGATCCGAACGGTTAAAATCGGAACCAGGCAGCAGCTGCTGTTCGCGGCGACCCCAGGGCAGCTTGAGGAGCTGACATACGACTTTTTCAACCAGGAACTGCTGCACGAAGTAAACACCGATTATTACCCCAACATCGTCAGCTCCTATGTGTCAGACGGCATCTTTAACCAGGCCAAGTGGCTGCGGGAAGGTATTTACAAAGATATACTGGCATCTTTTGAGTTCGTGCCGAAGTTGAAGATCAATATCGTCGATGCAAACCAGTCGTTGGTGCCTTATTATACAGGCAACCTGAATTTCGTGTCGTCCGACGTGGGTAACTTCTGGTACGTTTTCATCCGGTGGCCAAAGACCAACCACGTATTCGAGTGGTCTTCGCTGGTGTACTCCATGGACATCGGCGAGGTGTGCCGGCAGTTGGAAACGATGATGCTTGATGGGGATGGCTTGCCCAAGGCAGCTGACCCCGCCCTGGGTGCAAGCCTCGAGTCGAAGGTGAAGGAGTCGATGCAATTCCATTGCCAGGAACCGGTGCAACCGTTGGCCGAGTCGGAATTCCGTTTACCTTATTACGAGGGTTTCAACCGATACGATGACAAATTTTGGCTGGGTATTTACCGGCCGGACGAAACATATGCTGTTTCCTTTCTGCTCGATGTCTGTGAAGCTTGTCGGACCTGTCGTATTGGCCAGCTGTATACCACGCCATGGCGATCGTTGATCATCAAGGATATCCGGCCGGAAGACCGGCGGGAATG
The DNA here is from genome assembly GCF_053550995.1 of Parapedobacter sp. Classification (NCBI taxonomy): domain Bacteria; kingdom Pseudomonadati; phylum Bacteroidota; class Sphingobacteriia; order Sphingobacteriales; family Sphingobacteriaceae; genus Parapedobacter; species Parapedobacter sp. The sequence continues at coordinate 12,644 of NZ_JBMQOC010000134.1, read as the reverse complement.
GGATTATATTCTAGATAAGCATCGCGTCAATCTACGCCACGCCTCCAACGAGCTGAATTGGCAGGTCGAAGATTGGTGCGTGCCGGCCCTGAAGCTCAAGCGCTCCATCGTCCGGTATTTCGACCGGTTGAATATCAGGACCTATCGACTTTGCTTTGGCATCAAAATGGGACCAAACAGCGGTATTTGGGGGGCTATTATTTTGAAAGAGGTTGGCGAGGAAGGTAAGGGTACGTGCTTCGACGTATTGTACACCCCAGACTTCAACGCCAATTCCCGTGTGCTCGTTCCCTATAAAAAGGGGGTAGCAACGCAATCATTGCCCAAAATCCTCAAGTCGCTCTGCGATGATTTTTACGATTCGACAGTAGGTGATGGGGGTTGGACCGCAAGCGGGGCGGCCGCCCGGTTACCTGAAGAGGTTGATGGTCCACCCGTGCATGAGCGGTTCCAATGTACCCATTGCCTCAGTATTTACGACCCTGCCTACGGTGATGTACTGTCGGCGGTATTGCCCGGCTTGGATTTTAACGATTTGCCCCCAGGATATACCTGTGGACTGTGTGAGGCACCCAAGAAGGATTTCAAGCCGGTCCTGTGCCTTTAGGGCTCGTCGGATTGGCAGCATCCATATACGATGGCATACCTTTAACGATACACATAGTAAGCCCGGCATATAGCATCTCGATGGGTAGGTAGGGCGGCAGGCTGCTGCCCTATAACAAAATAGGCGACAAAAAATTTGCATTCCCAGATTATTCAACTTAAATTTGCTATGCATGCATAATAAATTGCAGGTAAGAACCGGTATGAACGACGACAATACGATAGACTATTACCTGAAGGCCGCATGGCAGTCGGCAGCAAATAAATACAACCAGATTGCTTCCCAATTCGGGATTACCCAGGCCACGGGCTATGTACTCATCAATATCCATAAGGAAGGCACACCGGTTTCGCAGATTGCCAACCTGTTGGGGGTGAAGACCACGAGTTTATCGCGCATACTGAACAACCTGGAAGGTTTGGGGTTGATTTATAGGGAGACCAACAGCGCCGATAAGCGCTCGGTGAAAGTCTTCTTGACGGAATTGGGCAATGAAAAAAGGGAACAGGCCAAAGATGTGGTGCGTAAATTCAATGCATACCTCGACCAGCACCTGTCGGACGAAGAACGGACGGCAACCATACGGACGTTGAAGCGCATCAACCAATTGGCTATACAGTATAAGCCGGAATAAGACATGAGACATCAGATATGACACATGAGACAATAGACAAAAGGCGAATCACAAAAGTGGCTGTATTGGGCTCGGGCGTAATGGGCTCGCGAATTGCCTGCCATTTTGCCAATATCGGCGTGGAAGTATTGCTGCTCGATATCGTGCCCAAAGAACTTATACCACAGGAAACGGCTAAGGGACTGACGCTGGAAAGCAAGACCGTGCGTAACCGCATCGTGAACCAGTCGCTCGAGAGCGCCATCAAAAGCAGCCCCTCGCCCGTATTCAGCAAACGCAGCGCGAAGCTGATCACGACCGGTAATTTCGACGATGACTTCGCTGCGATTGCCTCGGCCGACTGGGTCATCGAGGTAGTAGTAGAGCGGCTGGATATCAAGAAACAGGTGTTCGACAAGGTAGAGCAGTATCGGAAAGCCGGTACGCTGGTTACGTCCAATACCTCGGGTATCCCCATCCACCTCATGGCCGAAGGGCGCAGCGATGACTTCAAAGCACATTTTTGTGGTACCCACTTCTTCAACCCACCCCGGTACCTACGGTTGCTCGAAATCATACCGACACCCCGTACCAAGCCAGGGGTGGTCGATTTCCTGATGCATTATGGCGACAAGTTCTTGGGCAAAACCACGGTGCTTTGCAAGGACACGCCGGCATTCATCGGCAATCGTATTGGTGTCTACTCCATGTTGGCATTAACCCATTTGGTGGAGCAGTTGGGCCTCACGGTCGAAGAAGTGGATAAGTTTACCGGTCCGGCAATGGGCCACCCCAAATCCGCCACCTTCCGTACGGCAGATGTGGTGGGCCTCGATACACTGGTGAATGTGGCCAACGGACTGGCCGAGAATGCGCCCGATGACGAAGCCAGGGGCGTTTTCCAACTGCCCGGATACATCCGGCAGATGGTCGACAAAAAATGGCTGGGCGAGAAGAGTGGACAAGGATTCTACAAGAAGATAAAAGACGATAAGGGCAATAGCATTATCCTTGCGCTCGACCTGGAGACCCTGGAATACCGTAAGCAGGAAAAAGTAAAGGCGGCGACGTTGGAGGCTACGAAAGCGGTGGACGACATCCGCAAACGGATGAAGGTGTATGAACAGGGCGCCGATAAAGCGGGCGCATTTTTCCGCGCCATGCACTACCCGTTGTTTGAATATGTGTCCCGCCGCGTACCCGAGGTTACCGATGAGTTTTTCCGTATTGACGACGCCATGAGGGCCGGGTTCGGCTGGGAGCTGGGGCCGTTTGAGGTGTGGGATGCGCTGGGTGTGGCGGAAACGCTGGAAAAGATAAAATCCGAAGAAAAGCGGGTGCCCGGTTTCAGTGGCGAAGTGGCCGATTGGGTACGGGAGATGTTGGCCGCGGGCCACGACTCCTTCTACAAGGTAGAGAACGGCGTGCGGCACTATTATGATATCGGGAGCAAGTCGTATAAACCCATCCCCGGTACCGCGGGCTTAATCATCCTGGATAATATCCGAGGACAAAAGACAGTCTGGAAAAACAGCGGGCTGACCATCACGGACCTTGGCGATGGCATCATCAACGCGGAGTTCCATACCAAAATGAATACGATAGGGGGTGATGTAATCCAGGGATTACATAAAGCGATTGACTTGGCAGAAAAGGATTTCCGCGGACTCGTTGTGGGCAATGATGGCGCTAACTTCTCTGCTGGCGCGAATATCGGCATGATTTTCATGATGGCCGTGGAGCAGGATTACGATGAACTGAACATGGCGGTGAAGACGTTCCAAGATACCGCTATGCGGTTGCGGTACTCGGCAATTCCTGTGGTGGCTGCCCCGTTCAACCTCACGCTGGGTGGTGGCTGCGAGTTTTCCATGCATGCCGACTTCGTACAGCTCCATGCCGAAACCTATATGGGATTGGTAGAGTTCGGAGTAGGTGTCATTCCGGGAGGCGGCGGTTCCAAGGAGTTCGCCCTCCGTGCGTCGGACGAATTCAAAGAAGGGCAAATCGTACAACAGGTGCTGCGCGACCGTTTCCTGACCATCGGGCAAGCTAAGGTGTCTACCTCCGCGGTGGAAGCATTCGAACTCGGGTACCTCCAAGCCGGTAAGTACGCCATCAGCATGAACCGCAGTCGGCTATTGGCTGACGCCAAGGCAAAGGCTATCGAACTAGCCGAAGCGGGGTATACCCAACCCGTACGACGTAACGATATCACGGTGTTGGGTAGGCAGGGATTAGGCATTGTCTATGCGGGAGCCAACTCGATGCGTGCGGGAAACTATATCTCCGAGCATGACCAGCAGATATCCGAAAAGCTGGGATGGGTAATGTGCGGTGGCGACCTGTCGTCGCCAACCGAAGTGTCGGAGCAATATTTACTGGACTTGGAGCGCGAGGCATTCCTATCATTGTGCGGGGAACGGAAAACGTTGGAACGGATCCAGCACATGTTAACCAAGGGTAAACCGTTGAGGAATTGATTTTTAGACACTAGACACTAGACAATAGACGGTATGGCGGTTCATAATTTCAAGGAGTTAATTGTTTGGCAGAAGGCGATTGAACTGGCTGCAGAGGTTTACCAAGCGGTGTCAATATTTCCGCAGGAGGAGCGCTTTGGGTTAACCAGCCAAATTAAACGTGCTGTCGTATCTGTTGCTTCTAACATTGCGGAGGGCTCTGGTAGAAACTCGGATAAAGAATTTGTTCATTTTTTGGGAATAGCTAAAGGGTCGGCTTACGAGCTGTTGACTCAGCTGTTTATCGCTGATAAACTTGGTTTATTAAGATATGAAGGCGCAGCTGCACTAATGAATAATGTCGAGGAGGTGCAAAAAATGATTCACGGGTTTCAGGAAAAACTAAAAAAATAGATGATTTGCAGGCGCTGGACAGGAAGGTCTAACGTCTGATGTCTAATGTCTGTTGTCTAAAACAAAAAAACATGGAAGCATTTATAATTGCAGGATATAGAACAGCGGTTGGAAAGGCCCCAAGGGGCGTATTCCGTTTCACGCGGGCCGATGATTTAGCGGCAGATGTAATTAAGCATCTCGTGGCTTCCGTACCTAATCTAGACAAGGAGCAGATCGATGATGTGATTGTAGGGAACGCCACGCCGGAAGCGGAGCAAGGGCTCAACATCGGAAGGATGATTTCGCTGATGGGGCTGGATACGGAAAAAGTGCCGGGGGTGACGGTGAACCGCTACTGTGCGTCGGGATTGGAAACGATTGCCACGGCCGTGGCCAAGATCAAGTCGGGCATGGCGGACGCCATTATTGCAGGCGGTGTGGAGGTCATGTCGGGTATGCCATTCGGTGGATGGAAGTTAGTACCCAATCCGGAAGTGGCCAAAAACCATCCCGACTGGTACTGGGGGATGGGATTAACGGCAGAAGCCGTGGCCAAGGAATACCAGGTTAGCCGCGAGGATCAAGATGCATTTTCGCTGAAGTCGCACCAGAAAGCCCTGGCTGCCATCGCGAATGGGCACTTGAAAGATGGTGTGGTGCCGATTACCGTTAAGGAGTCCTATCTCGAAAACGGTAAAAAGATCAAAACCCGCGAATATGTGGTGGATACCGACGAAGGACCGCGGGCCGATACCAGCCTGGAAGCACTGGCTAAACTTAAACCGGTGTTTGCGGCAGGTGGTACGGTTACCGCAGGGAATTCATCACAGACATCAGACGGCGCCGCATTTGTGCTGGTGGTATCCGAGAAAAAAATGAAGGAGCTGAATGCCGAGCCGATTGCACGGCTGGTAAGCTACGGCGTAGCCGGCGTGCCGCCGCGCATCATGGGCATCGGTCCGATCTTTGCCATTCCGAAAGCATTGAAAATGGCTGGGATGAAACTCGAAGAGATGGAGCTCATCGAGCTGAACGAGGCATTTGCTGCCCAATCACTGGCCGTCGTCCGAGAGCTCGGCATCAATCAGGATATCTTAAATGTAAACGGCGGAGCCATCGCATTGGGGCATCCGCTGGGTTGCTCAGGTGCCAAGCTATCCGTGCAGCTATTCCATGAAATGAAACGCCGGAACCAACGGTACGGCATGGTAACCATGTGTGTGGGAACCGGACAGGGGGCTGCAGGGGTGTTTGAGATGCTTTGATGGATGGATGAGGAGCAAGGATTTAAGGAGTAAAGAGTAAGGATTAAGGAGTAAAGAGCAAGGATTAAGGAGCAAGGATTTAAAGATTAAGGATTCGTAGTTATGCATAATTTTAGGCAGTTGGCCATCTGGAAAGAGTCGATGAAGTTAGCCAAGGAAATATATACAGTAACTGCGGAATTTCCCGATAGCGAGAAATATGGTATCATAAGTCAAATGCGACGTTGTAGCGTATCCATACCATCCAATGTAGCGGAAGGTTCGTCGCGTAATTCTAATAAAGAGTTTTCTTATTTCTTGCGGGTGGCACTTGGATCTTCGTTTGAGTTGGAAACTCAGTTAGTTCTTGCTGGTGACTTAGGTTTCATTTCGTTAACTAATCAAACGGAATTGAGCGAACAGATTGTATTGATACAAAAGAAAATAACGAATTTTCTGAAAACATTGAATAACTAGGAAACGGAAAGGAGTCTTTTATCCTTATTCTTTTGTCCTTAATCAATTGAAAATATGGCAACTGAAACGAAAAATACCATCAAGGGAGGTGAATTTGTCATTCGGGAAACGTCTTTTGAGGAGGTGTTTATTCCGGAGGAGTTTGACGAGGAACAGGTAATGATCCGGCAAACCTGCCAGGATTTTCTGGAAGCGGAAGTCTTTCCCAACCTGGACCGCATTGATGCGCAGGAGGAGGGGCTGATGCAAAGCCTGCTTGATAAAGCGGGCGAACTGGGGTTGCTGGGAGTTTCAGTACCTGAGCAATATGGGGGCTTTGGTAAAAATTTCAACACGTCCATGCTGGTGGCTGATGTCATGGGCGCTGGGCATTCCTTTGCTGTCGCCCTTTCTGCCCATACCGGGATCGGTACGCTGCCCATCCTCTATTATGGCAACGAAGCCCAAAAAGAAAAGTATGTTCCCAAATTGGCTACGGGCGAATGGAAAGCTGCTTACTGTCTCACGGAGCCCAACTCCGGGTCCGACGCCAATTCGGGGCGGACAAGTGCTAAGCTTAATCCCGAGGGGACACACTACTTCATCAATGGCCAGAAAATGTGGATCACCAATGGGGGCTTCGCCGATGTGTTCATCGTATTTGCAAAAATCGATGACGACAAGAACCTCACGGCATTTATTGTGGAGCGGGATTTCGGTGGTATCACCATGAATCCCGAAGAACACAAGCTAGGGATCAAGGGGTCATCCACTCGCCAGTTGTTTTTCAACGACTGCCCCGTGCCCGTAGAAAATAGGCTATCTGAGCGCGAGAATGGGTTCAAGATTGCCGTCAACATCCTCAACGTGGGTCGTATCAAGCTAGGCGCGGCCACGATCGGCTCCTCGCGGAGGGTAATCCGCCAAGCCGTGAATTACGCCAATGAACGGGTGCAGTTCGGCTTGCCGATTTCCAAGTTCGGCGCGATCCGCTATAAATTAGCGGAGATGGCCGTACGGAATTACGCGGTAGAAAGTGCCGCATATCGTGCGGGCCAGCACATCGACGACACGTATGATGCCTTGGTGAAGGGTGGTATGGACGCGGCAAAAGCCAAGCTGAAGGCTACCGAGCAATTGGCCATCGAGTGCGCTATATTGAAGGTGTGGGGCTCGGAAATGCTTGATTATATAGTGGATGAAGGGGTGCAGGTATATGGTGGCATGGGTTATTCGGCCGATGCGCCGATGGAACGTGCTTACCGCGATTCGCGCATCAACCGTATTTTTGAGGGTACCAACGAAGTAAACCGCCTGCTCATCGTGGATATGCTGCTGAAACGTGCCCTCAAAGGGGAGCTTGACCTCATGGGCCCCGCGCAGGCGGTGGCTGGTGAACTGATGGCCATTCCCGACTTCGGCGAGGCGGATGATGCACCCTTCGCCTATGAGAAGAAGCTGCTTGCCAACCTCAAGAAAGCGGGATTGCTGGTGGCCGGTGCCGCCGTGCAGAAGCTAATGATGACCTTACAAAAGGAACAAGAGATATTGATGAACATTGCGGACATCATCGGGGATGTGTACCTCGCCGAATCGACACTGCTCCGGGCCGAGAAATTGGTGCGACAGCGGGGAGAGGGAGCAGTGCAACGGCAGGTAGATATGGCACGTATTTATTTGCATACCGCGATAGACCGCGTATACCTCGCTGGCAAGGAAGCGCTTCACTCCTTTGCCGAAGGCGACGAATTGAAAATGATGTTGGTCGGCATCCGGCGCTTCACAAAGGCGGAGCCCTTTAACATCAAGGAAGCCCGGCAACGGGTAGCCCAAGCATTAATTGAAGCAAATGGCTGGTGTTTCTAACGTCTGTCGAAGTTTATAGGCGCTTAACGATTCACAAACACATGAAACGGAACCGGGGCGGGGCAACTTGCCCCGGTTTTTTGTGCGTCCGTAACGGGCGATTCTGATTGCCCAATTACCGACAATGGACAGGTTCTGAATTGCACCCGTTTTGGATTTACAGCCAGAAAAGCTAGCTTTGAAAATATAAAGCGTCAAAGCTATGGAATTGATTATTGATATCGACAACATTAAGGAAGCCAAAAAGGAAAAATGGCTTTTGAGCACGTTGAAGTTAATGGGAATAAATTTCCAGACCGTGGAGAAGCGTCAAACCATAGCGGAATATAACCAAGATTTGGAAGCAGGAGACGCCGAGATTGAGCAGGGTAAATACATCACCGGAATCGACTTAAAGGCCGAAATCAAAAAATGGTAACGGTTTGGAGCCAGCGCGCCAAAAATGAACTGACTAAAACCTTCGAGTACATTTCTCAAGAGTCACCTCAGCAAGCCCGGAAGGTAGTGGACACATCGTGGATTTGACGCTGACCCTTCCGGAAAACCCTTTAAAGTATCCATTGGATAAATATAGAAAAGACAATGACGGCTCTTGGCGAGCCTTCGAGAAGTACCATTTTTGTATATCGTACAGGGTGATGGAGAAAACGATCCGTATCGTACGATTTAGACATACGAGCCGAACGCCACTTGATTATTGATGCAATCTGCCAACGCTAGTTGAATTACCAAAGTCCAGGTGTGGAATTTCCGCCCTCTTTACATCGTTATAACCTGAGTTCGATTATTATTTTCGACTCAGAAGTCTAATAGCAATCCTAGGCAAGGCGCCTTTGCGCAGCTTTATGGGGATAAAGCAAGCGGAGGCAACGCCGCATAGGGTAGCTATTGGACGAGCTTTCTTTCCTTATTCACTTTGAAAGGGCCATCTTCTTGCTGAAAACTCCTCGAAATAGCCCGCTATTCCAGCGTCGTTTTCAGTTGAACCTGACCCTTTCAAAGCGTTCTGAGTCGAAAATAATAATCGAACTCAGGTTTATAGAAAGTCCAGTATATTTCGTACGTTTGGTTAACGTATCATCGATGGCATCAGCAGTTGAAGAGCAGAAACTATTGGTCGGTTACCGGGAAACCGGTGAGCTACGGCTGTTGGGTAAGCTGTATGAGCCTTATATGCCCCTCATTTATGGATTGTGCTTTAAATATTATAAAGACGAAGCAAAGAGCGAAGATGCGGTGATGCAGATTTTCGAGTCGCTCATCGCGAAGCTGCGAGTCCATGAGGTCAGCAATTTCAAAAGTTGGTTATACACGTTGGCGCGTAACCATTGCCTCATGGATTTGCGGTCGGCCAATCGGATCAGTATCGTCGATATCGACGACCATCTTGTGGAAAGTGACGCCTTTCTGCATCAACATCATAAAGGGGAAGGAATTCCGGAGGAACAACTTGCGTTGATGGAGTCTTGTTTGGAAACGCTGAATACCGAGCAGCAGACATGTGTCCGGTTATTTTATCTTGAGCAGAAATGTTACCGGGAAGTCGCCGACATCACGGGCTACGAACTCAATAAGGTAAAGAGCCACATCCAAAACGGCAAACGCAATCTGAAAATCTGTATGGAGAAAGATAAGCATGGACAATAGTTACCACATTTTGCGTATACAACGATACCTCAACGGTGAGCTCAGCAAGGACGAAATGTATGAGCTCGAACGGGAGGCGCTTGACGACCCGTTGTTGCAAGATGCCATTGATGGCTACCGGTTACAGAAGGAGGTCAGTCACCGGCAGTTGAGCCTTTTGCAGCAGCGGCTGGCCGATCGCATTGCAGGTCAGGCGAAGGAACGCAATGCATTTTTCTTTGGGTGGCAGCGCCTTAGTGTAGCGGCCACGGCCTGTGTGCTTATGGTTCTTGTGTTGGTATTGCTGTGGATGCGCCATCAGCCGGCGCAACAATCATCCGCTGAAAAGGAGGTGCTTGTGGAGTTAACTGCTCCTGAAACACCTGCAAACGTCCGGGTGGTCGCAGCCACGGATGCCGGACTCGATGCTTATCCGGAAGGAGGGTGGGACGCATTCAATGCGTATATAAACCGGGGCCTGACGGATATTTCGCTGAAAGGAAAAACAATACTGAATTTTGATATCAATGCAGGAGGAGTGCCGACCGATATCCATGCGGTAGGTGAAACCGACGCAGGTTTGCTCTCCGAGTTACGGCGGTTACTGGTAGAAGGGCCGAAATGGAGCGGGAATAGGGGGCGGTTGGAGATCACCTACGAATAGGGTTGGTATCGGTTTTATACCGGCGCTATTCTTCCCACCGGATTTTCTCAGCCAATGGCCTGCGATTGGCGCCCCGCGGGGGCTCATCGTGGTATCCCATATAAAAGAAGCCAAGACATTCCTCATGCGCCGCCAGTTCTAAGAAGTCGCCGATATGCTTGATGGTGTCGGGACTGCTCCAATAGCCGCCGATACCGGCGGCCGAGGCGGCAAGCCACAGGTTCTGTACGGCGCATGAGGTAGCAGCGAGTTCTTCCCATTGGGGCACCGTACCGCTATATGCCACCACAATGGCCACCACCGCTCCCGACCGCAATACTTTATCGCGTGTACTCTCAAGCTTTTTCTGAAGGAACTGTTCCGGTGACGAATGTGCTTGGTAGCGTGCTGCCAGCTGGTCGGCCAACCGCACCAGTCCCTTTTCGCGGAACACGATGAACCGCCACGGCTGGGTGAGCTTGTGCGTGGGTGCCGCATGGGCACAATCCAATAGCTCGGTCAGCAGTTCCTTGGAGATAACCCGGTCGGTATAGCTGGGCGGAAAAATCGCGCGGCGATGGCTGATAACTTGTTTGATGGTCTCGAAATGAGTTGATGACATATGAATGGCGTATGATTTTCTTGCGATTAATGCCGACTTCCGGCTATTTCAACGATATGCAAAATGGTTCGAACAGCCTTTTCCATATCCTGTACGGATACCCATTCCTCTTTTCCATGGAAGGCATGCCCACCCGCGAATATGTTGGGACAGGGGAGACCCATGAAAGACAAACGTGAGCCATCCGTCCCACCGCGGATACTCCGACGGATGGGTTTCATGCCTGCCCGGCAGATAGCTTCCAAGCCGATTTCCATGATTTGCGGATAGCGGTCGAGTACCTGTTTCATGTTGCGGTACTGTTCGGCTACGGCAAACCGATAGCTGCAGCCGGGATGGCGGGATATCACCTTTTTTACGATCCCTTCCAGTTCCTGTTCGTGGCGAAGCAGGTTTTCGTCGGTAAAATCACGGACAATAAATTCGATGGTGGCCTGTTCAACCCCCCCTTTGATGGACACCGGGTGCACAAAACCCTCCCGGTTGCCGGTTGTTTCGGGCGATAGTCGGTCTTTGGGCAGCGAATCGATGACGCTGGCCGCTATTTTCAGTGCACTTTGTAGTTTGCTTTTCGCAAAACCGGGATGCACGCTGATGCCATCGATGGTGACGGTTACGCCGTCGGCCGAAAAGGTTTCATCTTCGATGGAACCTGCCGTTTCTCCGTCCATGGTGTAGGCGAAATCAGCACCCAGTTTGGCCAAGTCCACTTTGTCCACACCGCGGCCAATCTCTTCGTCGGGCGTGAATAGGATTTTGATAGTGCCGTGTTTGATTTCGGGATGTGCCATCAGCAGTTCGGCCGCGGCCATGATTTCGGCCACGCCCGCCTTATCGTCGGCCCCTAATAAGGTGGTGCCGCTGGCGGTGATGATGTCGTTGCCCAGCTGGTTTTCCAGGTCGGGGTGTTCCGTGGGCTTGATGACCACGGCGGGGTCGTCCGGTAATACCACGTTGCCACCGCGGTAATTGCGGTGCACGATGGGCTGAACACCCGTTCCCGAACAATCGGGCGCCCTGTCCATGGGGGTGCAGAAGCACACGACCGGTACGGCTTTTTCAATGTTAGCCGGAATGGTGGCGTAAACGTAACCATGTTCGTCGATATGTGCATCGGTAATGCCGATGGCCAGTAGTTCGTCAACGAGTACCCGGCCCAGGTTTTTCTGCTTCTCAGTGGATGGGCAGCTTGAGGAAGTCGGATCGGATTGCGTATCTATCTGTACGTAGTGGAGGAAGCGCTCCTCGACGCTGGATGCGGGGATGTTATTTATGATCGAATCATTCATGGTCGCGCCAAACTTAGGCAATTCTTTGCACTAGTGTCTGGTAAAAACAAAACTAGTTATCTGCTCGCCTAGTCTTTAATCATACCGACCAATTCATCGAGGTGTTGTTCGTACACGCCTCTGGGGGTCGTTTTGTGTTTGTGAGCGATCGATGCCGCCATGCCGACCACTTCGCCCATCATGCCACAGGTTCGCATGACCCGCGTGCTGCCAAAAGCAACGTGTGTAGTGCTGATGTTGCGGCCCGCCATAAAAAGGTTGGGTACGTTGCGACTATAGAAGCACCGATATGGAATGGTGTACGGCGCTACCCGGATATGTTTCGTGCCGGCAAAAAATTCCTCGCCCGGAAAATACAGGCTGTTCTTCTCGTTCGGGAAATGCAAGTCAATTGTCCATGTGGCGGTTACCGTAGCATCGGGATACATCTTACCCTCCTGTACGTCCATTTGGTTAAGGATATGGTCGCCCATCAGGCGCCGTGATTCCCGTTTGCCGCCGATGTACGCCACCCAAGCCAATTCCCTTTTCCCATACTTCTCCGGTTTATTATTTTTTAGGTATGACCAGTTGCCGTATACCGCCCGCAGATTGTGGTCCCTGATTTTTTCCGCTTCCGTAATCGTATTCATGTTTCCGAAGCCCGTTTCCCACTGCCAGTCGGACCTGCCCTCGTCAATGTGATATTCGTCTGAGAATTGCAGGGCCCAGGGCGTTTCAGGGAAAGCGGACACGGTGTCTTTTTCCAGCGATGCCCAGAGGTTGGAAGTCCCCAGCGTAAAGCTGTCCGGTTTTTCCGCGGCCAGCGATTCGCCGGTTT
>NZ_JBMQOC010000133.1:0-13294 GCF_053550995.1 Parapedobacter sp. | reverse complement strand
GCAGCGAAAACCTGAGGTCCTCGAACAGCAGTTTGTCGCCGTAGGCTTTGCTGACTCCCTGGGCTTCGATAACCACATTGCCCAGGCGTGGCCCAGGCGGAATGAAGAGTTCCAGCTTGGCTTCCCGCTCTTTGGTTTCTTCGGAGGCCAGCTTTTCGTAGTTATGCAAGCGGGCTTTTGATTTGGCATGGCGGGCTTTGGGCGCCATCCGTGCCCATTCGAGTTCGCGCTCCAGTGTTTTCTGGCGCTTGCTCTCCGTTTTTTCCTCCTGGGCGAGCCGTTTCGCTTTCTGGTCAAGCCACGATGAATAATTGCCTTTCCAGGGGATACCCTCACCCCGGTCGAGCTCCAGTATCCAGCCGGCTACATTATCGAGGAAGTAGCGATCGTGCGTTACCGCAATGACCGTCCCTTTATACTGCTGTAGGTGCTGTTCGAGCCAGTCAATCGACTCGGCATCGAGGTGGTTGGTGGGCTCATCGAGCAAGAGTACATCCGGCTCTTGGAGCAACAACCGACATAATGCCACCCGGCGGCGCTCGCCGCCTGACAATGTGGCTATTCCGCGGTCGGGGTCGGGGCATCGCAGCGCGTCCATGGCGCGCTCGAGTTTATTGTCCAGCTCCCATGCGCCTGAAGCGTCTATTTTATCCTGTATCTCACCCTGCCGTGCCAGCAGGCGATCCATTTCATCGGCATTTTCGTATACTTCGGGCAGGCCGAACTTCTCGTTGATCTCTTCGTACTCGCGAAGCAGTTCGGTGGTTTCGGCCACCCCCTCTTCGACCACCTCACGAACGGTCTTGGCAGCGTCCAACTCGGGTTCCTGAGCCAGATAGCCTACACTGTAGCCGGGCGAAAAGACCACTTCGCCCTGGTACGATTTGTCGAATCCGGCGATGATGCGTAGCAACGATGACTTACCGGAGCCGTTGAGGCCAATGACACCGATTTTGGCGCCGTAGAAAAAGGAGAGGTAAATGTTTTTTAATACTTGTTTTTGCGGTGGATAGATTTTGCTAACCCCCGCCATGGAGAAAATCACTTTTTCGTCTGACATATTTTTTGAGTCTCTTTGATGCTTACGAATAAACCAAGAAGCGCAAAGATAGTCAGAATGGGGCAATAAATACTTTTATGCGGCCTGACAAAATGTTATCTTTGTATCAATGGCTTAATTGTTGATAAAAGTTACATAAAATAGTTAAGGTACAACCGATATTTTTTCTACATTTATCGAATCCTTAGCATAAAAAAAGAAAGGTAATACATTCATGGAAGCAAAATTTTCGCCTCGCGTAAAGGATGTGATTTCATACAGCAGGGAAGAAGCCATCAGGTTGAAACACGATTATATCGGCACGGAGCACTTATTGCTCGGCCTTATTCGTGAAGGGGATGGCATCGCCATCAAGATACTAAAACACACAGGGATCGACACTACGGAATTGCGTAAGTCTATCGAAGACGCCGTAAAGGGTTCTTCGATGTCTCGGGCCCCTATCGGCAATATGCCGCTTACCAAACAAGCGGAAAAAGTATTGAAAATCACCTACCTTGAGGCCAAGATATTCAAAAGCGACGTCATCGGCACGGAACACCTGCTGCTGTCTATCCTGCGCGATGAAGACAACATCGCTTCGCAGATACTGCAGCAGTACGACATCAACTACGACGTATTCAAAGCCGATGTAGAGCAGAACAAGGCGGGCATCACCGGTCAGGCAGCGGGTTCTACTGCCGGCGACGACGATTTCAAAGAAGACGACCATTTCAATCAGCCGAAGAAGGTTTCCGATATCAAGTCGAAGACACCGGTGCTCGATAATTTCGGCCGCGACCTCACCAAGGCGGCTGAGGAAGGTCGGCTGGATCCTATCGTAGGCCGCGAGAAGGAAATCGAGCGCGTGTCGCAAATCCTTTCAAGGCGTAAGAAAAACAACCCTATCCTCATCGGTGAGCCCGGTGTGGGTAAATCGGCCATTGCCGAGGGGCTGGCCCTTCGCATCATCCAACGCAAAGTGTCGCGCGTATTGTTCAACAAGCGCGTGGTGACGCTTGATCTTGCCTCGCTGGTTGCAGGCACCAAATACCGGGGCCAATTCGAGGAACGCATGAAAGCGGTGATGAACGAACTGGAGAAATCGCCAGACGTGATCCTCTTCATCGACGAGATACACACCATCGTAGGTGCGGGCGGTGCTTCCGGTTCGCTGGATGCCTCGAACATGTTCAAGCCAGCGTTGGCGCGTGGCGAAATCCAATGCATCGGTGCCACCACCCTCGACGAATACCGCCAATACATTGAAAAAGACGGGGCACTCGATCGGCGTTTCCAAAAGGTGATGATCGAGCCGGCATCGCATGATGAAACCGTAGAGATACTCAACCGCATCAAAGAGAAGTACGAGGAACACCACAACGTCAATTACACTCCGGAGGCCATCGAGGCTTGCGTAACGCTGACCACGCGGTACATTACGGATCGGTTCTTGCCCGACAAGGCCATCGACGCGCTGGACGAAGCAGGATCACGGGTGCACTTGACCAATATCCATGTGCCGCAGACCATCATCGATATTGAGGAAAAAATCGAAGAGATAAAGATCGAAAAAAACAAGGTGGTACGCAGCCAGAAATATGAAGAGGCGGCCAAGCTACGCGATACGGAGAAAAAGCTGCTGGAAGAGTTGGAGGAAGAAAAGGTAGCATGGGAGGCGGAAACCAAAACCAAGCGGTATACGGTTACGGAAGATAACGTGGCCGAAGTGGTATCCATGATGACGGGCATCCCCGTACAACGTGTGGGACAGTCCGACAGCCAGAAGCTACTCGGTATGTCAGACTCCATGAAGGGCCGCATTATCGGACAGGACGAGGCCGTGAAGAAATTGGTCAAAGCCATCCAGCGCACGCGCGCCGGATTGAAAGACCCCAAGAAGCCCATCGGGTCCTTTATTTTCCTCGGCCCTACGGGGGTTGGTAAAACCGAGCTGGCGAAGGAATTGGCGCGGTTCATGTTCGACAGCGAAGACTCGCTTATCCAGATCGACATGAGTGAGTACATGGAGAAATTTGCCATCTCCCGCTTGGTGGGAGCGCCTCCGGGATACGTAGGCTATGAAGAAGGCGGCCAGCTGACCGAGAAAGTACGGCGTAAACCCTACTCGGTGGTATTGCTCGACGAAATAGAGAAAGCACACCCCGACGTGTTCAACCTGTTGCTGCAGGTGCTGGACGAAGGGCAGCTGACCGATAGTCTCGGCCGCCGTGTGGATTTCCGGAATACCATCTTGATTATGACCTCCAACATCGGTGCACGCCAGTTGAAAGATTTCGGACAGGGTGTCGGCTTTACCACATCGGCCAAGGCCGAGCAAGCCGAAACCCATTCGCGCAGTGTCATCGAGAATGCCCTTAAGCGGGCGTTTGCGCCGGAATTCCTCAACCGGGTGGACGACGTAATCGTGTTTAACTCGCTCGATAAGGAGCACATCTTCAAAATTATCGACATCGAGCTCAAATCGCTCTTCGTCCGCATCGAAGCACTGGGATATAGCATCAAGCTTACGGATGCGGCAAAGGAATTTGTCGCCGAGAAAGGCTTCGATAGTAACTTCGGTGCGCGGCCCCTCAAACGGGCTATCCAGAAATACCTGGAAGATCCGATCGCCGAGGAAATCCTCAAAGGCGAAGTGGCCGAAGGTAATACACTGGAGGTCGATTACGATAAGACCAAGGAAGAGGTGGTCGTCAATATCCAGGCTGGTGATGGTGGTTCTTCAAAACCATCGAATCTAGCAGAGGAAAAGAAAGACGATTAAGTATCTAATGAGGTAAATGTAAATCGGCCAGCTGACATCAGCTGGCCGATTTTGTTTTGGGTTATTATTAGAGTATTTCAGCGCCTATTCCTAATATTCTTCTTCGACGGCTTCTGTTTCGACGGTGGCCGCCGCTTGCTTTTTCTTTCCCGCCCCGGTAATCATCTTTAACAGTACCGGTGCCGTGGCAACGACGACAATACCCATGATAACATATTCCAGGTTGCGTTGCACCCACGCATTTTCACCAAGCAGATAGCCGAGGGTGGCCAGGCTACCGACCCAAAGGATGCCACCGACCACATTATATAAAGCAAATTTCCTGATGTCCATTTCTACGATACCGGCCACAATAGGGGCAAACGTACGCACAACGGGAAGAAAACGCGCCAAAATAATAGCCACCCCACCACGCTTGTGGTAAAATTCCTGCGCCCGGAAGATGTACTCTTTCTTGAAAAGCCAGTTGTCTTTCATTTTGAGTAACCGGTGTCCAAAATACTTGCCGCACCAATAGCCGACAAAATTACCTAATATGCCAGCGGCCGAAATCAAGGCAATCCAATACAATAAGGTAAGCACGGAATCCACCGGCCCTAAGGTAAGGTTAGCGATGATGATGCCTGCGATAAACAGGATAGGGTCACCGGGCAGGAAAAACCCGATGAGGATACCCGTTTCAGCAAAAACAATGAATAACAATAAATACAGGCCGCCATGGGCAACAATCCAATCCGGATTGGTTAGGTTATTTAAAAAATCGAGAAATGCTTCCACAAACTAATCCAAAAAAATAATAGCAAAGAAATGAACGAATACTGGAAAGATGTTGTATAAAATCATGCCATAACTTGAAGTACGGACATCACTTTTTTGTTAAAGACGTGAAATGTCATTGCGATGACAGGAATTGGCCATACCATTTACCCGAATCTTTCAGTGTACGCAGTTGGGTATCGAAGTCGACGTGCACCAAACCGAACCGGGGGTGGTAGCCTTCCGACCATTCAAAATTATCCGTGAGCGTCCAAACGAAGTAGCCATGCACGTTATAACCCTCCCGTTTGGCACGCAGCACCTGCGCAATGTGGGACTGGAGGTATTGGACCCGTTGGTCATCGGACACCCTGCCGTTCACCAAGGTATCGGGAAATGCAGCTCCATTTTCGGTGACATAGATTTTGGGGATATTCGAATATGCACTGAATTTCTTAATCATCTCATAGATGGCTTCGGGGTAAACCTCCCAGCCCATCTCGGTGACGGGCTGCACGCGCCGGTGCTTCGCCGGCCATATTCTCGCGCCTAGGTAAGGTACGAAAAAAGAATGCCGTACCACTTCGCGCGTATAGTTCTGGATGCCGATAAAATCGAAATCGAATGGCAACAGGGCGTCATCACCTGCCCGCATATACTTCTCTATACCACGGAGCGACTTCAGATCCGCCACGGGATACCCCATTCCCAACAATGGCTCGATAAACATCCGGTTGATTAGGGTATCTGCACGTTTGGCCGCTGCCACATCTTTGCGCCGAGAGCCCGCCGGGTGGATACTGGAACAAGAGAACGTGCTACCAACCGAAGCTTCCGGTATCTCCAACCGCAACAACCGCCCGACCTCTCCCATGGCCAGCGTGGCATGATGGGCGGCAGGGAAAAAGTTACGTAACCCCGTAAGCCCCGGTGCGTGCACACCGAAGAAATAACCGGCACCGGTAAAAACGGTGGGTTCGTTGAGCACCATCCAATGTATTACCCGGTCGCCATACCGTTTGGCTACACATGCTGCATAGTCCGACAGCCACGACAATACGTCGCGGTTGGCCCACCCTCCCCGATCTTGTAATGCCTGTGGCAAGTCCCAATGGTATAACGTAACCCAGGGCATAATGCCCTGCGCCAAACAATGGTCGATGAGCCGATCATAGAAATCGAGGCCCTTGTCATTGGGCTTACCGATACCGTTGGGCAGTATCCGGGGCCACGAAAGCGAAAAACGGAAATTGGGGATATGCATTCGCTTTACAAATGCCACATCCTCCGGGTAGCGGCGATAGAAATCGCAGGTTATGTCTGGGCAGTGGCCTCGTTTGATTTTTCCTTTGCGATGGGCGAACGTGTCCCAGATAGACGGTCCCTTCCCATCGGCATCCCATGCACCCTCGGTCTGGAAAGCGGCGCTGGACACCCCCCATTGGAAATCCGTACCGAAATCTGCTTTTACCATCTATACGAGCATTTTGGGTATATGCGTTTCCAGCAAGCTATCGATAATGTCTTGGGTGCAATCGGGATAATCTACGGTGACCGTACGTTTGCTATTGAGCCAGGCTTCGATGGCAATGTCGTTTTTTGCCTTCAGGCTTTTGATCACGGGCACACCCATCTCTTCGAGCGCCGCCGCATTGAGATGCTGCTCGTATTGGTTTTTCATCGGGATGACCAGCAGCTTCTTCTTCATGAACAATGCTTCAGCGGGTGTTTCGAATCCGGCACCGCACAGGACGCCCGCAGAAGTGGCCATGCTTTGGATGAATGCTTCGTTGGCGATGGGCTGTACGTGAACGTTGCGCATCTCGAACGGTGTTTTGTTGTGTTTGGAAAATACCTCCCACCGGATGTCTGGAAAACGCATCAGCTCTTTGAGCAGTCTCGCGTCGTCATACGCCGGCAGATACACCGTATAGTGTCCGCGGTCGGACACATCCAACTGCCGCACCTGCTGCCGGATTACCGGGGTGAATATTCGGTTGTTGTAAGGTTTGAAATGAAACCCATAGTTTAGCGAAGCCGGTGCATAGTTGCGCATGATGAACTTACCCAACATATCTTGTTCTTTGGGCTTGGGTGCCTGCGCATCCATGGTAGCGGCTTGATGGCTGAGCCCGATACATTCCTTGTCGCGCGTATGGCACGCCCATGCGGAAATAGGTTCAAAATCGTTGATGATCAAATCATAATCTTCGATTGGCAGGGTATTCACTTCGTGGACGAGCCTACGTACCGTGGAGCTCATGAACGTCTTCCAGAGGTCCACCCCACCCTTCTTCCCGAAAATGAAGCTGAGGCCATGCATCCGGTATTTCACGGCGAATGGCAATTCCAGATCGGCTTGGATACCGCTTATCAATACATCGACGGCGGCCCGCCGCTGCAAGCAGGGCACCACATCCATCGCTCGGCTTAAATGGCCATTGCCCGTACCCTGTACCGCGTAGAGGATTTTCATGCTGAACTATTAGACGCTAGACACTAGACAACAGATATTGGACTCACGCTCCGTGATCAGTTATCAGCCGTCAATTATTAATGCCTGAACGCAGACACCAAAAAACGGGAAAAAATACGGATTTTCAAACCCGACAACCAATTTAACACCTGCTTCATTGCCATGATGATGTACCTCCTCGGTAGCGAAGGACGGGATCTAACGTTATACCATTGTTAGAAAAACATGAATGATTTGTGATTTTTCGCCATAAGGCGTAACTTTAACACATGAACCGCATCTACCCGCTTCCCATTGCGATCATCACCATTGTCTTCCTTTCGTCTTGGGGGTTCCACGCCCACAAACGTATCAACCGGATGGCCGTTTTTACATTACCTACTGACATAGCCGGTTTTTACAAGAACCATGTGGACTACATGACGGAGCATGCGGTGGATGCCGACAAGCGTTGCTATGTGGATAGCGCCGAGTCGCCCCGCCATTTCATCGACGCCGATGAATATGGCAGCCAACCGTTCGACAGCATCCCTGTCCATTGGACGGCCGCCGTGGAAAAATTCAGCGAACGCCGGCTATTAGCCCGGGGGGTACTCCCTTGGCAGATCAACCGGAGTTATTATGCGCTGGTCAAGGCATTCAGCGAAAAGGACTTGCGGCGGATATTGCGCCACTCGTCAGATATTGGCCATTACCTTGCCGACGCCCATGTGCCCCTGCACACGACGAGCAATTACAATGGGCAGCGGACCAATCAGGTAGGTATCCATGCCTTTTGGGAAAGCCGCTTGCCAGAACTCTTCTCGGAAGGATACGACTTCTTCGTTGGTCGCGCGGAATATGTAGGGTCGCCCGTCGACGAAGCATGGCGCATCGTGCAGGAGAGCCACGCCCTCGTCGATTCGGTACTGGCTATCGAGGCACAGCTGGACGATCGGTTTCCCACCGACCGGAAATACGGGTACGTTTCCCGGAAAAACTTACTGATCCGCACCTACTCAGACGACTATTCGGCTGCCTATCATGAGGCGCTGGATGGCATGGTGGAGCGGCGGATGCGCGGCGCCATCCAAAGCATCGGTAACTTTTGGTTTTCCGCCTGGGTGGATGCGGGGCAGCCGGATATCCGGCATTTACCGCAGGAGCCACCGGTCACGGATACGATACCACCGCCTGCTGTCGGGCAAAAACTGCTCGGCAGGGAGGAATGGCATTAACGAGCACTGACATCGGCAATAATTTCGACAACTTCATTGAGCTCATCGGACGAAAGACTTCCGAATCCCAGCCGTATACCGCTGTGTTTGGATGTTTGATACAGCAGGTAGCGGGGGAGGTATAGGTCTCGCGTGGCACAAGCATCGTGTAAACGCATTAAATTATAACCGGCTGGCCATCGGGTCCACACCGCCAAGCCGCCCGTCGGTACAATCACCTCAACCCGATCGCGCAACCGATTGGCCAACAGGTTAACCAGGTAATCGCGACGTGTCTTGTACTCTCGCACGGTTTTCTTGAGGTAGCGGTGGATTTCACCGTCGGCAATCATTTCGCCAAGTGCGGCTTCGGTAAGCGTATCGCCATACCGATCCATGATACCGAGCAGTTTACCCATCTCGGCAATCAGTTCCTCGGGCGCCACGATGAAGCCCGACCGGAATCCCGGTGCCATCGCCTTGCCAAAGGTGCCGATATACACCACCATGCCGGTGGTATCGGCACTCGCTATCGGGAGCAGGGGGCTCCCATCGTAGTGGTAGTCGTAGTCGTAGTCGTCTTCCAAAATGATAAAACCATAAGTAGCTGACAGCTCCAACAACTCCACCCGCCGTTGGGCGGTCAGTGTAACGGTAGTGGGGTAATGATGGTGCGGCGTGATATACAGCATCCGGATAGGCCGGCGCTCGCAGAGCCTGCGTACTGCTTCGACATCGAGCCCTTCGTTATCCAGCGGAACGGTGAGCACCGCGGCGCCCGCTTTCTGGAGGATCATATTGGTCGCGAAATAGCTGAGTTCCCCCACCACTACGCAGTCGCCAACCGACAACAGGGTTTCGGCCACGATGTAGACGCTGAGTTCGAGGCTACGGGTTACCAGCATATTCTTGCCGGAAATATGCAACCCCCGTGTGAGGTTGAGGAAATTCACCAACTGCTCCCTGTAATAGGTACTATCCAGCGAATGGCCATACCCGAGCTTGCGTTGATTCCCTTTACGTTTCATGTTGGTGTGCAGCAAGCGCGACAAATAACCGACATGCGACAATCTCGGGTCGGGCAGCCCGTCGTCGAGCGTGAACCTTGCAGGCCCATGGTCGAACGGGTTGTCCAATACCGACCATCGCTTAAAATCGAAACCGGCCTGTGCGGGGTAGCCGACGAGCGCCCGGCTGTCCGTATTCGAAAGCCGCTTTGGTTTCTCACGCGCCCCGTTTTTCACAAACGTTCCCCGACTGGGGCAGATAGCTATCCACCCTTGTGCCTCCAACTCGGCATAGCTGGCCACCACGGTGTTGCGATGCAGCCCGAGTAAATGGGCAAGCTGCCGGCTGCCCGGCAATTTGTGGCCATCCATTAGGTAGCCGCGCTGGATAGCATTGATCAGCTGGTGGGCCACCTGTAGGTAAACCGGAGTGGTGGCACCACGGGTTACTTGGATGAAACTTTGGTAAGGCACTGAAACCGGACTAGCCATAAAATGAAAACTGGCACCTCTTGATGTGCCGGCAAGTTACGACTTTTGCCAAAAATCAATCGAATGATACGATATTTTAAAGGTACCTATGTAATTTTAGGGGCATTATTATGGTCCGGCTCGGCCATTGCCCAAGAGGATACCCGTGCGATACCGCTCCGGGAAGTCATCATCACGGAAAATCGGATGCAATTGCCCTTCGCCAAACAAAACCGGAACATCCAGATCATCGACCGGGCGCAGATCGATGCCATGCCCGCCCGATCGATCAACGAACTGCTTAGCCACATCAGCGGTGTGGACTTGCGCCAACGCGGACCCTTTGGCTCGCAGGCCGATGTAAGTGTCGATGGCGGTAGTTTTGAACAGACACTCATCCTAGTAAATGGCATCAAAGTATTGGATGCGCAGACGGGCCACAATACGCTTAACCTGCCCATCCCCACCGATGCCATTGAACGTATCGAAATCATCCGCGGACCCGCCGCACGTATCTATGGCATTAACAGCCTGACAGGCGCCATCAACATCGTGACGAAGAAACCTGATGATTCGGGGTGGTCGGCCCATGCCTACACCGGATCGGGGTTCAAGCGCGACACGGCGAACAACGACGCCCTTTTCAACGGACGGGGCATACAGCTAGGGGCCACGATGGTCGGCAATGCCGGTCACCATTCGCTTTATGGCAGCCACGAATCCGGCAACGGTTACCGGTACAACACAGCATTCCGTAACAACAAAGTTTTTTATCAGGGTGAAATACCTACCAACCGCACGGATGCGTTGTCACTGATGGGCGGTTATGTCTCCAATGGCTTTGGCGCCAATGGGTTCTATGCCGCCCCAGGCGATAAGGAATCGCGTGAAGTGGTGCAAACCGTGTTGGCCGCCATTGGGTATCGGAGCAGGTTGACTGACCGGCTCTCGCTATCACCACGGGTAAGCTACCGTTATGGATACGACGATTACCGTTATTTCCGCCACGATCTGAGCCGCGCACGGAGCCAACACCATGGCCATGCCATCAATGCCGAGGTGAACGCCACCCTCACAACCCGAGCAGGCGATATCGGTATGGGTGTGGAAATGCGTAATGAAATTATCCGTAGCAGCAATATCGGCAACCATAACCGCGATAATTATGGACTGTATGCCGAATTCAAAACGGAAAAAATAGCACGGCTACTACTCAACGCCGGTGCCTATGTGAATTACAATTCGGATTATGGCTGGCAGCTGTTCCCTGGAATAGACTTGGGGTACCAGCTCAGTGAGCGATGGAAACTGGTGGCCCATACGGGTATGGGCCAACGCATCCCTTCGTTTACCGACCTTTACCTCGACCAACGGCCCGGCAACATCGGCAACCCGCAATTGCAGTCGGAAAGCTCCTGGCATGCCGAAGGCGGCATCAAGTATGCCGACAACCACACAATCGCCCACGTGGGTTATTTCTATCGCAACATGGGCAATTTCATCGATTGGGTACGGCTATCGTTGGATGAGCCCTGGCAACCCCACAATTTCCAGCGGAACCGCACACAAGGGCTCACCTTTTCCGGAAACTACCGGCTATTCCGCGGGCAGTCAAACGCCACATGGATGGTAGGGCTCGGCTATACCTGGTTGGCGCCCCAATTCGACGACAGTCACAATGCAGGCTTCCTTTCCAAGTACGTCATTGAGAGTTTGCGTCACCAAGCAACCACCAACATCCATTTTTCATCGGGCAGGCTTTCTGCTAGCGTGGCTGCTCGGTTCAATGAACGCATCAGCTATAAAAGCTATTTCCTGGGCGACGCCCGTGTCGGGTATCAACTGAACCCCCTCGATGTCTACGTAGACATCCAAAACATTTTTGACGCCACGTATATCGAAGCAGCAGCTGTGCCCATGCCGGGACGATGGTTTAGCCTGGGCGTTAAATACGGACTTTAACTCCTTTGCTTAACCTTTCTTATCCAACAAGCGCCACACAACGGCCGCCACCACACCCCCTACGATGGGAGCAACGATAAACAGCCACAGCTGGCTTAGCGCAGCCCCTCCCGCCAAGATTGCCGGCCCGAAGCTACGTGCTGGATTGACCGATGTACCGGTAATCGGGATGGCAACCAGGTGGATCAGCACCAAGGTAAAGCCGATGGCTAGTCCCGCCATGGTACTATTCCCCCATTTGGAGGTGGCGCCAAAGATCACGAAAAGGAAAAGGAACGTCAGTACGGCCTCCGTCAGGAACGCAGCTGATGTGCTGTATTCGTTCTGGTATCCTTCGCCCCAGCCATTCGCGCCATAGGCCCACTCGCCCGGCGTGAAGCCTGCCAATTGGCCACTTAGTATCTGCTGCAACACAAATGCGCCGAGCAGTGCGCCGATGAATTGGGCGATGATGTAGGCGATGGCGTCGGCCACGGATATTTTACCGCCGACAAGTAGCCCGATGGTAACGGCTGGATTGATGTGGCAGCCCGTGATACCGCCGATAGCGTAGGCAAAAACCACCACCGACACACCAAATGCCAACGCAATACCCAATAGGCCCAAACCCGAAAGGCCGGCAAGGGTATCCACTCCGGCAACCGCGGCAGCCCCGCAACCGAACAGCACCAACCCAAAGGTGCCTACCAATTCGGCCACGAACTTCGTTGAAGTCTTAATTTCCATGATTTTATAATTTTGGTTCACCCAAAGATAACAGGTTTTAACGAAACGCAGTTATTTTTCTGCATAAAAAAATCCCGCTTCACAGCGGGACTTTTCCATTTAACCAAACCTAACAAAATGAATACAATTTTGTTTCTTACCGACGCAAAAGTATCTACCTCTTGTTATGCCGCCATTAAGCCTTAATTAACTTTATCTACGGGCGGAGGATGGTTGGCATAAAATTATCAAATCGTAATCAGCCCACTACCCGGCTTTGCTACGGGGATGTCTTGGGCACCCATTCCCATGTGGAAATCTTCGGGGTTAGGCCCGAACGTGATGTTCGCGTTCAATGCGCGTTCCCAGGTCACCTCAGCACCCGTGTAGGCTGCCAACGTCGATAAAATTCCCACCATCGTGCTGTTGGTCATCCAGTCGCCGTCATTGATAGGTGTGCCCGATCGGATGGAAGCAAAAAGCTCATCATGCTCCGTTTGATACATGTTATTGTTCGGACCATCGTATTTCCATGCGCCGGCGCCTAAGATTTCGTAGCGGCTACCGATATCGACAGCCATCTTGCCGCTTGTTCCAACAACATCGACACTATTACGGTTGGTAACGCCCGTTTGCTGACGTGCAAAATGGTAACCTTTTATGCCGCCTGGGTAGGTAAGCTCCACAGCAAAATGATCGAATACATTGCCTTTTTCCTGATCTACCCGCACCTGCCGGCCGCCGCTGCCGATAGCCTTCTCGGGCGAGATATCCCCCATCACCCACGACATCATATCCAAACTATGCACAGCCTGTTCGATAACGAGGTCGCCCGACATCCAATTGTAGTAAAACCAATTGCGCAGTTGAAACTCGAGGTCAGACCATCCCGCTTGG
>NZ_JBMQOC010000132.1:0-30849 GCF_053550995.1 Parapedobacter sp. | reverse complement strand
CCGACGTATGGATTACCGTGGCGAAAAATTGGATATTCTCCTCCACGGTCAAGTCTTGGTATAACGAGAAACGCCCCGGCATGTAACCAACCTGATTCCGGATATCGCGGTAGTTGGCAACCACATCGTGGCCCGCAACCGTGGCCGTGCCACTATCGGGCAGCAAGAGCGTGGTCAATATGCGGAAGATCGTGCTCTTGCCGGCACCATCCGGACCGATCAGACCGAACAGCTCACCCTCAGCCACCGAAAAGGAAACGGCCGTTACCGCTTTTACAGACCTCTTATTATAGGTTTTTGTGATATTATTGAGCGTAACCATGATCAACTGTCCATCGTTCCCTATCAATTAAAACGGACTTCCCCATACATGCCGATTTTCAACAATCCATCGTTTTGCACCCGGATCTTGGTGGCATAAACGAGGTTCTCGCGCTCGTCCTTGGTCTGTATCGTTTTCGGCGTAAATTCCGCCTTGTCGCTTATCCATGAGATGGTTCCCGGATACTCGCGGTAGTTGCCGTCCGCCCCGTCTACAAGCACCGTTACCTGCTGGTTGAGCTGGAGTTGGGCGAATTGCGGACCGGTAACATAGGCCCTTAGGGTGATCGAAGAGAGGTCAGCGACCTTATACAATGGTTTTCCCGTGGCGGTGCTTTCATTGGCCTCCGCGTATTTCACCAATACGGCGCCGTCTACTGGGTTCACGATGCGACATTTGGCTAATTGGTCTTCCACTTGCGCGATCTGCATGGCCAAGGGTGCCGTTTCGAGCGAAAGGCTGGCTGCGGTGGTTCCCAGTGTCGACCGCTGGGCGGTGATTTGCTTCCTGATGACCGCTACGCGAGCATTGGCGTCATCCAACTGTTTGGGGGTGGCCGCATCCGCTTCCACCATGTTGGCAATCCGCTTTTGTTCGTGTATGGCCTGGGCCAATTGCTCCTGCAATGCGGCCACCTGCACAGCGATGTCGGGTTTTTTGCTTAGTACCGCATCGATCTGTGCCTCCAATTGCCGTTTCTTCAGGTAGAGTTGTGTACTGTCGATATAACCTACGGTTTGCCCGGCCTTGAGCGACTGCCCCTCTTCGATATCCAGCGCACGGATGATGCCATTGGCCTCCGCGGATATGATGGTTTCTACCGCTTCGAAAGTGCCGGATGCATCGTATGGCTGTTCTTCATGGGTACATGACGCCATTAAAAGGCCGGCCAGTACAAGTATCTTTGCGTTGTCCATGTCGTTATTTTTTTTGTGGGTTACGTGTATTTTCGTATGAACTGCCGGAAGTGTACCGGATATCGTATTGCGCTTTCAGTAATTGAAGTTCGTGTTGTATTTTGGATAGACGTGCATTGCTCACTGCGTGGGTTTCCCGCGCATAATCGGCCGTGTTGATGACGCCGTTTTCAAGCTGGGCAAGCGCGGCATCCTTCACCGATGTGCGCAGCGCGACGATCGCATCGTCGGTACGCAATAGTTGCTCGTATTTGGCCGCTTCCGTTTGTTGTTGCTGGAGTGTAAGGTCGGTGTTAAACAGGAAAGTTTCCTGCTGCACATCGATGCCCGCTTCTTTTATGTCCAGCTGCGCCTTTTCTTTTTGCAGGGTGTAGAAGCCGCTTATCGGGATGGATAAACGCACACCGCCGTAATAATATGCGTCGAAGTGGTTGCTCAGCATGTTCAATGCGGGTCTGCCCACGCCCGCCTGCAGGAACAGGCCCAGTTTGGGCCGGTTTTTTGCACGGAGCAGCCTGCGTTCCACCTCGATACCGGTCTTTTGGCGGGCATACCAACCCAATTCCGGCCGGTTGGCGGCCAATGACGCGTGGGGCGGGGCTGGTTTTTCGAGCAAGGTATGCTCATCCAAGGTGCGACCGATAAATAAGCCAAGCATATGCAGGGAGGCCAGGCGGCTGGCCTGTAGTTCGGTGGCTCGCTGTTGCGCCTTGAGTCGTTCGGCTTCCAATAGGCTGCCCTCACTTTTCAACGCGGCACCATTTGCGATCGCCGCATTGATTTTTTCCAGGCCGGCTTGGATGTCTTTTTGCAGCAGATCATTCTGGGCCAATTGTGCATCCAGCAGCAAGATGCCGAAGTACAGCTGGTTGACACGCGCGTTGATCTTGTACAGCTCCACTTCCAGCGCCTGCTGTTTCACATCGGCTTCGGCCTCGATGGCCTGCTTGCCCAGCCGGGTCAATCCACCGTCAAATAGGTTTTGGTTAATCTCACCGTACAACTTGTATTGGTCCTTGTTCAACGAGGGGATGTCCATTCCAGGCACCTGTATGGGAATCTCCGTCACCTCCGATTGATAGGTGGCCTGCCCGTTGATGTTCAGTTGGGGAAGGGAGCGTTTGCCTTGCTGGTCAACCGCGTAGGATGCGCTTTTTGCGATGAGGTCACGCTGTTTTACCATGGGATAATTTTTTGCCGCCAACGCCTGGCTTTCCGGCAATGTCAGTCCTGCGGTTTGTGTTTGGGCATTCCCCATCTGGATGGCCAGTGTACCGACGAGTAGCAGCGTTGCCAATGGATTAATCATCTTGTTTATTGTTTTGAATTAATCATTTGATTAATGTGTGTGCAAAAAAAATCACGACGCGTTCAGCATCGCAATAAACCACGTTTTGATCAATTTTTTACGCTCATTCATCAACTCAACGGCTTTGTTCGGTCCAAGGCCCGTAATCAGTTGGATGAGTGGCTTCCCGATGAATGGAAAGATAACCAGACCAAGCATGTTGAAAATGAAATGGAGTGGATCTATATCCGGCCGCCTTTCGGCGAGCTGTTTGAACAATGCCGAGTCGGTGATATTTGTTTTGGTCTTCACCAAGTTGGCAAACTTATCTGGATTGCTCCTGATTTCGCCCAATACAAATAGCGGGATATCCGGATTGGACATAAGGGTATCGATGTAGTGCTCGGCCACGCTTTCGACCTTTTCCTCGATGGATGTTTTCTCGTCCATCAAGATGGGGCCGACTTTACCGAGTAAGACCTGCATTTTTTCCATGATGACCATCTCGAACAACTTTTCCTTGCTACGGAAATAGTAGTTGAGCAATGCCAGGTTGATGCCGGCTTCCTCTGCAATATCGCGCGTACGCGTAGCGGCATAGCCCTTTTGTGTAAAAACTTTCCGGGCGGCTTGTTTGATTTTCTCCTCTGTGCTGAGGTCTGCCTTTTTCTTTGGTTTTGCCATGTCCGCTTATGCTATGCCGCAAATATAACCGGTTGTTTTTGTTTAACCAAATTTTTTAATCATTTGATTAAAAAGTGCTCCTATACGTGCTCGCGCAATGGTATACCCAGTTTTGGCATGCAGTTGTGCCTTGGGTGGGTGCGCATGTGCTGGCACTCGATGAGCCTATCACCGTGCTCTATAGCGGTAGTGGCGACAAAACGTTTGATTACGTTTTTTTATCGATCGCATTTACCTGTTCGTTGGTGGCCTGTTGGCGAGCAATGTTTACCGCTCTTGGACGGCTGTCCATACCTATGGTGACCAACGGCCCAAGTCGCCGGTATATGGTATCTTCGATGTGAGGGGAGGTTATGAAACGAAAGCCCCACATCGGGGAGACGCGGGGCTTTCTAAACTAACCAATTATAAACCTAACTTATGAAAAGACTATTCTACAGCCATAGATGGCCAAAACCCGTGCCGGAATAGAGCGGAAAATGTTAAGAATTGTTAAACCTGCGCATGCCTGCTATTCGACTTTTCACCCGTTATAATTTTTTAATCTTGATGTTACGGAACCAGATCGGGCTCGCATGATCCTGCAGGGCAATGTATCCGGTTTTGAATTTCCCATAATCTGGACTGTTCTTCCACTTGTCTGAGTTCTTCTTTTCATACCACGCTTCATCCCAGGGAACAAAAGATACAATCAGTTTTCCATTCAGCCAGTGTTCCACGCGTTCCGGGGTAAAGACAATTTTAGAGCTGTTCCATTCGCCTGCCGGATGTAACGTCTTGTCGGGGTCGGGCGGATGCATGGCATAATCGGCCCCGGTTTGCTGCAACGGTTTCAGCTCTTCCGGTTTTTCCGTATAACCCAAACTGGTGTTGTACGCGGTAAGGTCATGTATGCGGGCATAGTTTTCATCATCAATGAGCTGGTATTCGGGCCCTACACCAGATGGCGCCCGGTATCCTTCCTTTACATGGTAAAAAATACCGCTGTTTCCCCCTTCGGGGAGTTTCCATTCCAGGTATAGCTCGAAATTGTCGAACTCTTCGGCGCCGTACAAGATGTCTTTCCCTCCTTTGTAATCCTGTTCCAGACCGAGTTCGGTATCAAACGTCAGTGTGCTGTCTTTGATGGTCCACCCAGGGGGCAGCACCTCTGCATTGTACCCCCGCCAGCCCTTGGTACTGGTACCGTCAAAAAGATAAATCCATCCGGAATCCGGATCGGCCTTCTGCGCATGGGTATTAAAAGAAAAAGCGAGGGTAATAAGCAGCAACAAAGCACCCCTCCTCATCAAGGTTGTTTGTTTATTCTTCATTTCTATAGCTATTCAGTAGGGTGTAAAGATGGATATTACAACCAATTAAAACAATTGGATTGTAAAAAAAGTCGGGAATGTTTGTAAGGAGCCTGTTGGCAGCATGATTTATTTATTATCTTTAGCCAAAACCGTATGAACATGCCCCTGATAAAGGCCACAAGAGAAGACGTACAAGCCAATGGCAAGGATACATATCAATTAAGATATATTTCCAGCTGGCGGTTTGCATTCGTATTTCTGCTCTTGGTTCTCGGTTTATTAGCCGCCTTGTGGTTTCTGCGGCGGCAAGGGGTTTTCGCGGCGTCCGAATGGGTGGGATTCGCATTGGTGGCATTGCCGCTAGGGTTTTCGTTCTATTTTTCGCGCCGGATAGCCATCGGACATGTTGCCATTTCATTAGATGAGGAAGGTGTGCACCAGGCTTGGTCAAAACAGTTTGCATTCACGTCCCATCCTGATATGACCATACGGTGGACAGATATCGTTGACTATAAGTTTGAACTGGGACCGAAGAACCATTGGTTTAAGGCCACATTAAAGGACGGGACCGTGTGGCGGTTTAACCGAGATATGTATTCAATCAAGAAGGATGACTTTTCCGCTTTTAAGGCGGCCTTTAATCAGCGCGTGGAGCGGTATAACCTGGCAAACGCAGACCAAGGGGCGGAGATTCAGCGAGCGAAGATATTTGTGGAAACGACTACAGCATACGTATTAGCCAAATTGGTTACCGTATTGATCTTAACGTTTCCCATTTTGCTGGTGATACTCGCTTTCTATGACTCACCCGCCACACCGTTAGTGGGTCTTCTCGGTGCAGTGGCTTTCGTACCCGCGTTTCTATTGGTCTATATGGTTCATTCAAGTCGAGAAGAAGGAAGACGGTAGGGTCACCGATATTTTGTATTTTAGTCCGAAATATCCGACGATGAGAATTTCCTATTTAGTGGCTATTGGTGTGGTTGTGTTATTTGCGCTGTTTTTCGTGCTGGACTACGTACATACTTCTGCACCGGAAGCCAAAAAGACCGATGCCCTGCCAACCTCTGTTTCAACCCCGCCCGACTCACTGGAGCTGATTCATACAGGCGATATTATCAAACAACAATCTACTCGCGATATCTTCAAAACACTAGTGGGCGACGATAAGACGGACACCGGCCAAGTAGTTATTAAAGCACTCCCTAAGCAAAAATGAATTGCAATAGAAAAAGCAGAATTACACGCTCGGTATAAGGCTCAACGAAACGCATACCCAGTTTAAGATCCTGAAATATCCCATCTCCGAGTATGTCGCGGCATTGATGCATGGTTGATGCCATGTCGTATTTTGTATCCTTCCGGTTTCCGTAATGCTCTTTGTAAACGGATAGATCGGAGAAAAAAGTCAACGTATCTAACATGAAAGTTTGATCAAAGGTGTATCTTTACGGTTTAAGCAACGTGTAACTAACTCATTTCATTAAACCTGATTAAATTTATGGAAAGAAGAGAATTTATCCGTAAAGGTATGATAGGCGCCACCGGTGCGGCATTGGCGACGACGGGCATGAGTGCAAAATCCTACGCCTCAATTCTTGGGTCCAACGAACGGGTTAACGTGGCGGTCATTGGCATACGCGGAATGGGCCAAAACCACATCGAGGGTTACTCAAAGCTTAAAAACACGCGGGTGACCGCGCTATGCGATATCGATCGGAATTTTTTTGAACCCCGAATCAAAAAACACTTTGTGGACAAGGGATTGGAAAAGCCAAAGACCTATACCGATTTGCGCGACTTGTATGAAAATAAGGAGGTCGATGCCGTTTCCATTGTGACACCGAACCATTGGCATGCGTTGGCCGCGATATGGGCGATACAAGCGGGCAAACATGTTTCTGTCGAAAAACCGTGTTGCCATAATATTTACGAAGGCCGTAAGTTAGTGGAAGCCGCAGAAAAGTACCCGGTCATTGTGCAGGACGGGGCCGAGCAAAGAAGTAACCCCTGTGCGGAAAGCATGGCTGATTTTTTGCATGGCGGGAAACTGGGTGAAGTGTATATGGCCAAAGGCATTTGCTATAAACGGCGCAATACCATCGGGCGCACGCCAGACGAACCGATTCCCCCAGGTGTAGATTATGACCTGTGGTTGGGCCCGGCGCCCGAGCGCCCGTTTTCGAAAAACCGCTTCCATTATAACTGGCATTGGAATTGGGATTACGGAAATGGCGATATTGGCAACCAGGGGGTTCATGAGATGGATATTGCCCGGTGGGGGCTTAATGTTACCCTGCCTACCCGGATCACCTCAATTGGCGGCCATTTCATGTTTGACGATGACCAGCAAACCCCCAATACGCAACTCACTGTCTTTGAATTCCCAAACGCCCAGGGTGGGGGCGACGCGAAAAAGCTCCTGCAATTTGAAGTTCGCCATTGGCTTTCAAATTCTGAAGGCATCGGTGGGGAAAATCCGAATGACAACAGGTATATGGTGAGTTCGGATAATGAAGTAGGCAACTTGTTTTTTGGATCAAAAGGCTACATGACTAAAAACCTCAATCAATGGCAAACATTCATGGGCGATAAGAAGGAGCCGGGGGAAAACGGAAAAGGTTTCGGAAACCACTATGCAGATTTTATCGATGCAATCCGGTATAACGACCAAAAATTGGCAAAAGGAGACATTAGGGAAGGATTTTATTCCTGTGCGCTTATCCATCTTGGCAATATTGCGTATCGCGTGGGGCGAACACTGGATTTCGATCCGGTCGCCATGAAATTCATCAACGATCCGGAAGCCAACGCGATGCTAACCCGCGAATACCGGTCACCTTTTATCGTTCCGGATGTGGTGTGAAAATGCCTTGACCGAGCGGGAAGGTTCATCTTTTTCTTAAAGAATGCCGCATTGGAGTACGGGGTAACAGAAAGTTGCTGATTTTTTCGAATAATGAATGCTACCTGATAACTTTTAACGGCCCAACAAACTTTGGACGGTGCATTAACGGTTCGATCCCGGCCCTGGGTACCACATTCGGCCAAGAACCGTTACAAGAATCTCGATGGTACAACTGCCGTGTCGGACATGGCTTTGGACACGCTCCGGGACGGCTCCCAGACGGCTGCGGTGTCACTGGCGATGCACGAGGTGTCAGGTAGGTATCACAGTGCTGTTTTCCGCAGCGAAACAGCAAGGTGATGGCCGGAGCACAGCACGGAGACCCGACCATGATGCGGAGCCTTTCGGGCGCCGGTACGCCTGTAGGTAAAGTCGATACGGAAGCACCGTGGCTTGCTGACGGCGGCCATGGGAAAGCCAGGCCAACCCCTTGCTCCAGCCCACCTTCCCTTACCCTTCCTCCGGGTCCTATCCCCATATGTCCCGCATATATCTCAGTAAAAAGCCCAAATAGCGGCACTTTAGCGAAGGGTAAGCGGCTACGTAGCGGGAGAAACGCACTTTCGGATAGGGGAAGGGTAGCGCGGAACGTGAGATTAACGATGTGTCCAACAGCCGTCGGCAGGAAAGCCCGTTCCACCAATGGCGCAGAGCCTACCGCTTGCAAAATTAGAAACCGGAGGATATGCGAAGGTAAATGAAGCGTATGCATTAGGCAAGGTGTAGCGAAATCGGGACTTTGCCTCGTCTTACGTAGAAACTGACCCACGATGAAAAGAATAGCCATCTTATACGCACTGTTGACTACCGTCACACTGTCTTGCAATAAACGGGAATTGGGTAGTGAGCAAGTACAGGATTGCAGCACGGTTGCTTGTACCGAGGACCTGCGTTGGATTACCGTGAAACTGGTAGACCATGCCGGTAAACCGGTAGCGCTCGACAAGATGAAAGTGACCCGTGTGGCAGACGGTAAGGACTTGACGAGGACGTACCCTAGCGAGGAGTGGAATACTTTCCGAAGGCTAGGAAGCTATCCGGTAACGGGCGATATCGACCACGCGTATATTCCTAAATTCAAGCATACCAAGATTCGTTTCCAAGGATATATCGGCAAACGTGAAGTGGTCAGGTCGGATTATGTGGTTATGTTTGGCTGTTGCCACATCGCCCTCGTCTCCGGCGAGCGGGAACTGATAGTGGAGTGATTTTGCGTAACATATGAGTGAAATTAACGGTATGTAAGAAGGCTAAATGAGGTTGCGTTCAGTTTTCGTTACTTTTGCCCCAGCAAAGCAGACAGAATCATGAAAGACTTCAAAGCCTATTTCATCATACCCGCCGAACCCGAGGAAGTGTACCTGGCGCTGACCATCGAGACCACCATCAACTTGTGGACAGGGGAGGAAGCCACCATGGTTGCCGAGCCGGGTGCCGAGTTCTCACTATGGAGCGGAGCCATTGTGGGGAAGAACCTGTCGTTCGTGAAGGATAAGGAAATCGTACAGCAGTGGTACTTCGGCGAACACACGGCGTCCATCGTCACCATCCGGCTGCACGGCCATAAGCGGGGTACATCCCTGGAAGTGCGGCAATCCAACATCCCCGACGAGGCCTATGAAGACATTGAAGGCGGTTGGCACCATACCTATGCCGCGGCCCTGATTGATTTTTACCGCGAGTAGGCCACCTGGCTCGCCCACATACCCGCCCATACCAAGGCGACTCCCAGCACTACGCTCAATAGCGTATAGCCGATAGCCATGAAGATCTGCTGGTTTTCAATAAGCACCATGTTTTCGCTCGCAAAGGTGGAAAAGGTGGTATAGCCTCCGCAAAAACCGCTAATGAGCAGAAATCGTATGGAGTTGTCGCTATAGGGCGGCTGGGTGAAGATGCCGGCAAAGATGCCGATGAGGAAACAGCCGGAAAGATTAACCAGAAGGGTAGCCAAGGGGAATACGCCCGGCGAGAGTTTACCTATGACCGTTGAAACAAAGAACCGGAGCATACTGCCGATGCCTCCGCCGATACCTACCAGCAAAAGTTGCTTGATCATCACCATTTTTTATAACTGTTGCCCCAAGGGTGGGGTGCTGCGCGCCAGCATCGCAAAGGTAATTAAAATAGTGAGCTTCAATGGGCCGTCAGCAAAATACACCATTATAGGTATTGTGTGCCAGTGAGATACGTCCTAGTTTTGGATAAGCAAACATCAATTTGCAACACGAGTTTCCAAAACAAATGAAAGAGCAAACGGAAAATAAAGACCGGCAGTTCTTCGATACACAAGGTGGAAGGACGGAACCCAATGCGCTGACAGTACCTGCCATCAGTTTACCCAACGGAGGTGGAGCCATCAAAGGCATTGATGAGAAATTTGAGGTCAACGCCGTGAACGGCACGGCAGCCTGCACCATTCCATTGCCTTTTTTTTCGGCGAGGGGTATGGCACCTGCGTTGACACTGTCTTATAATTCCGGTGCAGGCAATGGCGTTTTCGGCCTCGGCTGGCACCTCAACCTTCCATCCATCAAACGGAAAACAGATAAGGAACTGCCGGAATATACCGATTCCGACACGTTCCTTTTTTCGGAAGCGGAAGATCTGGTGCCTGCGTTCATGCAAATGGCCGATGGCAGCTTTGAGCAGGATGCCGGAGGGGCCTATGTACTCCACGAAAAGGAATCTGCCGACGGTGTTTTCATCATCCGTTACTATCGCCCCCGTATTGAGGGGCTATTCGCCAAAATCGAACGATGGCAGCACAAAACCAACGGGGAATTGAAATGGCGGGTTATTACCAAAGACAACGTAACCACCTTGTTTGGCTGGACCGCGCAATCGCGGATAGCCGATCCCAACAACGAATACCGTATTTATGAATGGTTGCCCGAATGGGTCTTTGACGATAAAGGCAATCTCGTCCAGTATCGCTATAAAAAGGAAGATGGCATAGGCGTTGACCATTCCCTGCCGCACAACCGGAACCGATTGAAAAACGGCACAATTACTTATACCCATACCTACCTCGATGGCATACGATACGGCAATCAAACCCCTTATTGCGAATTTGGCGATCCGTACCCACAGGATGATGATTACCTATTTGAGGTGGTTTTCGATTACGGCCAATATAATGCCAATGCGCCCTACGATCGGGTAGCCGATTGGGAATGGCGCCACGATTCATTTTCAAACTATAAGGCTGGTTTTGAGATCCGAACGGCTCGAATATGCCGTAGAGTGCTGTTTTTCAATCATTTCAACGGAGATGGCGAATACAATGGATTGGTGAGGTCGCTCAACTTGGGTTACGATGAGGATACCGAAAAAGGTTTTACTTTTCTGAAATCCGCAACGCAAATAGGATACATTCGGCGAGCAGACGGCTCGTATACGCGGAAGCAG
Organism: Parapedobacter sp.; assembly: GCF_053550995.1. Lineage (NCBI taxonomy): Bacteria > Pseudomonadati > Bacteroidota > Sphingobacteriia > Sphingobacteriales > Sphingobacteriaceae > Parapedobacter > Parapedobacter sp. The sequence continues at coordinate 20,024 of NZ_JBMQOC010000132.1, read as the reverse complement.
TTGCCGCCAATGAAGTTTGACTACCAGCGGCATGGATGGAACGATGAGGTATGTGAAATCTCACTCGAAGAGTTGGTACATGCGCCCACAGGTCTGGGCGAGCCGTTGTACCAATTTACTGATTTGTACCAAGAAGGCCTGGCGGGCATACTAACGGAGCAGGCCGGCGGTTGGTATTACAAAAAAAACCTGGGAGATGGGACGTTTGGACAGGCTGAACTCATTACTCCTAAACCTGCTTTTGCCGGGCTGGATGCAACCATGCACCTGGCCGATCTTGATGCAGATGGGGGTAGGCAGCTGGTTAGTTATAAAGCAGGGTATCCTGGCTTTTTCGAACTGGATGATAACACCGAATGGCAAGGATTCCGGGCGTTCCAGCATGTTCCCAATATTGATCTTGCCGACAGGAATGTCCGCATGCTGGACCTGAATGGCGATGGTAGACCGGAGGCACTCATTAGCGAAGGCAACCTATTCACATGGTACGCCTCTGCCGGCAGGGACGGCTTCTTTGCAGCGAAGAAAGTACAGAAACCAACGGATGAAGAAGTGGGGCCGCACCTGGTATTTGCCGACTTGGAAGAAACCATTTTCCTGGCAGACATGTCGGGCGACGGCCTCACCGACATCGTACGCATACGGAATGGTGAGGTATGCTATTGGCCTAACCTGGGGTATGGGAATTTTGGAACGAAAGTAACGTTTGACAATGCACCGCAATTTGATCACCCCGACAACTTCAATCCGGCGTATTTTCGCCTGGCAGATATCGACGGCTCCGGAACCACGGATATCATTTACCTGGGCCAGCGTAAATTCAGCTGTTGGCGGAACCTAAGCGGCAACAGCTTCGGGACCGAACCTTTTGAAATCGAGGCATTCCCCGAAATACATGGACAAGCCAACATCACCGTAACCGATTTGCTTGGAAATGGCGTGCCCTGCATCGTCTGGTCCAGTCCCTTTTCCAAAGATGCCAACGCGCCATTGAGGTATATCGATTTGATGAATGGCAAAAAACCACACATCATGACGGCCTACGAGAACAGTATGGGCAAATCGGTCTCGTGGGAATATACACCATCGACCAAATTTTACCTGGATGACAAAAAAGCGGGAAAGCCATGGGTCACCAAACTGCATTTCCCGGTACACTGCGTATCGAGGGTAACTACCCGGGATCATGTGTCAGGCTATCGTTTTACTCGGGAGTATCGTTATCATCACGGCTATTACGACCATACCGAGCGGGAATTTCGTGGATTTGGCGCGGTAGAGCAAGTAGACACCGAGCGCTATGAACATTGGGTGCGGGAGGGAGTATCAAACGTGGTGGATGAACCGTTGCACCAAACGCCCGTAATTTCCAAGACATGGTACCATACAGGGGCCTTTTTTGATAGGGAAAACCTACTCACCCACTTCAAAAACGACTATTGGTACGCGGTGGCCGAGCTGCAGGGGTTTCCCGTGGTGCAATATGAGATGGATTTGCCCGATGCCAGGCTGGTTGCTGCCCCCGGGCTATCCGATGCCGTGCTCGATTCGCTCGGCCCGGCAGAATGGCAGGAAGCCCTTCGGGCGTGTAAAGGCATGTCGTTGCGTTCGGAAGTGTTCGAAGAGGGAGAAATCACGCCACATGCCGTGTCTTCGCACAACTGCATCATCGAACTGGTGCAACCCAAAGGTGCTAACAAACATGCGGTGTTTGTGGTGAAGGAGGGTGAGGCCATTTCGTATCAGTATGAACGGAATCCGGAAGACCCCCGTATTGCGCACCGTATTCATCTCAAACTGGATGAATACGGCAATGTGCTGGAAGCGGTGGAGATAGCCTACCCACGTAAAGTCATAGACGCTGCGCTACCTGCAGCAACCCAATCGGCACAAGACGAAACCATTATTATCCATACCGAAAATAGGTATACCAACGATGTTAATACAGATGATGCATATCGACTGCGGTTGCCAGTTGAAGTGAAAACCCACGAACTACGAGGGGTAGCCAAAGCGGGCGATTACTACCGGGCAGCTGATTTTGAAGCGATACTTACTGACAGCCGTTCCGAGGCGGTGGAGTATCACGAACGACATCTTTCGCTCATTCCGGGGAGGGTCCAACGCAGGCTGGTTGAGCATATCCGAACCACTTACTACCGCAACGATTTATCGGGTCCTTTGCCGCTTTACCAACTCCAGTCGTTGGCGCTGCCCTTTGAAAACTATCAGTTGGCTTACACACCGGCATTGGTGGCCGATATTTTCGGAACCAAGGTAAATGCCACCCTGCTTACCGAAGGAAAATTTACCCACAGCGAGGGCGATGACAACTGGTGGGTTCGGTCGGGGATTACACAATTTATCGGAGGATCGGAGTCGGCCATCGATGCGGCAAACCGGTTTTTTGTGCCAACGGGCTATAAAGATCCTTATGGCGCCGTTACCAAAGTACGCTACAGCAACGACTACTTTTTGTTTGTTGCTGAAACAGAAGACGCCTTTGGCAATAAGGTGTCGGTACAGTCTTTCAATTACCGGACACTCACACCGCAACAGATGCGCGATGCTAACGGCAACCTTTCTGTGGTCTGTTGCGACGAACTGGGTTTGGTAAAGGCAACGGCCGTAATGGGAAAAGGCAACGAAGCCGACGAGCTTACCGGGCTTACCGAGTGGACCGATGCCGCGGAGACGGCCCTTATTCGGCAATTTTTCGACGCCACGGATTCCGCGCAATTGACCCAGCGCGGTAAAGCGTTACTCGGCCCGGCAACGACACGTTTTTTGTACGATGTAGAGGCGTTTGTGACTAACGGGGGGGCGCTAACGGTGGCGACCATCAGTCGCGAACAGCATTTCAATACACAGCCGGATGCACCTGTGCAGCTAGCCTTTGCCTATTCGAATGGCTTGGGCGAAGTGGTGATGAATAAGGTGCAGGCCGAACCCGGCGAGGCCCGCCAGGTGCTGGTACAACCCGATAACACGATCAGTGTGGTAACAGTAGATACGGCCGAGGCCAGCCCAAAGCAGCTCCGGTGGATAGGGAACGGACGGATAGTTAAGAACAACAAGGGAAATGCGGTTAAACAATATGAGCCTTATTTTTCGGTAACGCATCGCTACGAAGACCATAGGGAGTTGGTCGAAACCGGGGTAACACCCGTCATGTACTACGATGCGCTGGGCCGCCTGGTGAAAACCGAGATGCCCGATGGTACGTTTTCGAAAGTGGAATTTGATGCGTGGAAACAAGTCGCGTATGATGCCAATGATACCGTGCTTGAAACCGATTGGTACCATCGGCGTTCCAATCGCCTGATGGATGCCGAGCTATTGGCCGATGGCAAGGACCCCGGACGGGAAAAGCAGGCGGCCGACAAAGCCGCCGAACATGCAAATACGTTTGGTATAACGCATTTTGATACACTGGGGCGCTCGGTTTGTTCGGTAGAACACAACAGGGACCTCCAAACGGGAGATAGCCTATTTTACTATACAACGGTAGCACTCGATGCGGAAGGCTGCTTGCTTAGTGTAACCGATGCACGCGGTAATACCGTAATGGCCTATCAGTACGATATACTGGGCAATAAGGTATGGCAGCGAAGTATGGATGCCGGCCAGCGGTGGCTGCTCATGAATATTGCCGGCAGCCCACTTCGTACGTGGGATGAACGCGACCACGAATTTCAATACTTCTACGATATCCTGCAGCGGCCCACATTAACCAAAGTAGTAGGTGGCGGATCGCCCGCCCTGGATCACATCGTTGGACGGGTGATATATGGAGATAGTTTATTGCTTCCCGACCGGGGCAATGAGTCCGTGTTGCAGGCGAGAAACATACTGGGTCAACCCATCCAGCAGTATGATACGGGCGGCCTCGTCGATACGCCAGACTACGACTTCAAGGGGAGGCCGCTGGCCACGACACGAAGGCTGTTCAGGAAATACAAAGAAGTGGGCAACTGGACAGCGGCCAACCTGGTGGCCGACCTGGAAAGCGAATCGTTCACGTTTGCTACCGAGTGCGATGCACTGGGCCGCATAATGCGTCAAATAGCACCCGATGGAAGCATCATCACGCCCGCATACAATGGAACCGGATTGCTCCGGTCGGAAACGGTATTGCTCCCAGGTGCAACTTCCGAAACGGTTTACATCCGGGATATCGGCTACAACGAAAAAGGACTGCGCGATAAAATTGTCTACGGAAATGGTGTAGTCACCCGTTATCACTACGATAGCAAAACATTTCGCCTGAAACGACTGGAAAGCAGGCGCGCAAACAACGACCCGCTCCAGGATTGGCGGTATACCTATGACCCCCAGGGCAACGTCACCCATGTGGAGGACCGGAACATTCCAACGGTGTTCTTTGATAACCAGAAAATAACCGGCATTTCGGAATATATGTACGATGCCCTATACCGGTTGGTTGGGGCAACAGGCCGCGAAAACCACGCGGCACTGACATTCGCCGCGCGGGATAATTGGAACGATGCCGGTTTCAGGCACGAACTGAACCCGGCCGATCCGATAGCCATGCGCCATTATACGCAACATTACCAATACGATGCGGTTGGGAATATACTTGAAATGCGCCACGAGGCGGCCGGGAATAACTGGACGCGGGATTACACCTACGCGATCAACAATAACCGGCTGATAAGCACCAAGGTGGGGACCCATAGTTATCCATATACCTACCACGCCGAGCATGGTTACCTGACCGAACTGCCACATCTGGAAGAGCTGGGATGGAATTTCAGGGAAGAGGTGGTCAAAACCGTCCGCCAGCGGCGTACCGATGGCGGTACGCCCGAAACCACCTGGTACCAATACGACGGAAACGGACAGCGTATCCGCAAGATTACGGAAAACCAGGCAGCACCAGGTGCCACTCCCCCCGTGAAAGAGCATCGGGTTTATATGGCAGGTTATGAGCGTTACACCAAGCAAACCGGTGCGCACGCCGGCTTGGAGCGGGTCACGTTAAACCTGATGGATGAAGGTCATCGTTTTGCAATGATCGAAACCCGCAATGCCGTGGACGATGGCACGGAAAAACAACTGGTCCGCTACCAACTCGGTAATCACTTGGGTTCCAATTCACTGGAATTGGATGACGGTGCGCAAATAATCAGCTATGAAGAATACCACCCTTATGGCACCACGGCCTATCAGGCAAGAAATGCCGCCATCCGGTCGGCAGCCAAACGGTACCGGTACACCGGCATGGAGCGGGATGAGGAAACCGGCCTTGGATATCACAGCGCGAGGTATTACCTGCCCTGGCTGGGCAGGTGGCTGAGTGCGGATCCAATCGGGATTGGTGCCGATGTGAATAGATATGCATACTGTACGAACAATCCGATAAATAAATGCGACCCGAGTGGAAAAGATCCAGACGACCCTACGTCGTTGTCTCTCGGTCCGTTCCAATTGTCTAACATCGCGCTGACGGACCAATCGCAATTCCATTTGGATGCAAGCCTAGGTATCAATAATATTTTCTCGTCCAACCGATCGGTCGTCATCAACGATCTCTCTGCCAACGGTACGCTTGGTTTCACGTCCGATTTGAGTTTGCCGGCATTTAACCTCTCGGGTACTGCCGGCCTGCAATTGAATCTGGATCAACTGCGGTATAATGGTGAAGACTTCGCCGCCACCATGTCCGGTCGCTCGAACATTACCATAGGACCCAGTGATATGTTACAGCTGGATATTGACGCCACGGCGACTGGGCGGATGACCGTTCCACGGGAGGTCTTTCTCAGTAATTGGAGGGAGCAATTGGACGAATCTATCGGAACCTTCCGCGGAGAGGCGACCGTGACCGCCCGCGCTGAATTGGGGCCTTTGGTTGGTTTCGCCCGGCTAAATGCGACGGCAGACGAAGGCCTCTCCGCCGACTTGTCGGCGACAGGGTACCTGAGGTGGGGCGGATACCATCTGGTTGACATTTCCGGTACGGGGACAGCTTCAGCTGAAGGGTATCAAATGAGCGGGAGCTTCGCAGGCAATTTCCCGCTGGCACTTTGGGGCGATTGGTCATTGGATAGCGATCACGGCTTCACGGCGTCCGGGCATTACTTCGGTCCGCAGTTCGGTCCGCTGGGCCTGAATGTGGGTATCGATCCGTTCGATCCAGCCTATGGTGGCGATGCGCCACGGAATGACGGCCTGTTGGGCACTGGAGACATCACGTTGTTCGAACCGGGCATGAGTGTGGGGTACACTTACTTCAATTACGGCTCGAGGGGCTCATTTATATTTTCCGCAGGGATTTCTCCCACCTCTTCTTTGGAAACGTATAACAGATTACAGCCACGTATTCCCATGGTTGGCAGCCTTCCCATAGTAGGCGATAGCGTCAATCAGTTCCTTTATGGAAGATCATTTTCGACACCCACCGGGCCATATTTTGGTGTTCGCCTCGGCGGGTCATTTTAACATACACAAATGGAACATTATGGAGGAAATTAAAACAGCAGACAAAAACACAACGAGTGTATTAACAGATTTAATCATTAAAAAATTATTGCCATGCCAGGACCAGCTATTCATCATCTCATAGCAGATGAACTCCGGAAAAAAATAAATGCCGGCAACGGTTTAGGAGCCAATGCCGATTACAGCAAGTTGCAGAGCCTGCTGTCAGACCCGAAAAACCTACCTTATTTGTTTGTGGGCTGCCAAGGCCCCGATTTCTTGTTTTTCAATACCAAGGATTGGCCAGCGGGCCCACTTGGGGATATCGTGGAGGTCTATTACAAGGTGTATGATGCCATTGACGACTTCAAGAAAAAGATGTTGGAATTGGTGCCCCAGCCTGTCATAGACCTGTTGGATGCCTTGGGTGCCGCGGCCGATGAGGTGGTAAGCAACTCATCGACCCTCAGTGAGCTCGAAAGCCTTTTTAAGGATATGCAGCAGGTGGTTGATGCGCTTTCGGCGAACCTGATGGAAATGATTAAAGATTTCATCACGGATTTTAACCTCTACGATATCTTGGGACATCCGTACCGCGATGGTCAACCCAAAGGCGAATGGTGGTGGTTTGATGCCCTCCATTACCGGAAAACGGGCCGGTATGCTGCCCAGTTGTTAAAAGATGCTCCCGAAGATTCGCCATTGCACCTTTATGCACTGGGGTACCTCACGCACGTAACCGGAGATACCGTTGGCCACCCTTACGTAAATATCAATTGCGGCGGCCCCTATCGTAGCCATTCCCAACGGCATAAAACCAGCGAGAATTACCACGATGTGTTCAACATGTTTAACCACAACTCGGTCGATTGGAACCGGTCGCAATTGCATAAGCTGTATAATTTCAATTTCGACGGTACCGCATCAGCCCCCGGCGATTCGGAGGAAATCCCCGACCCCAATACCCATCTGCCCGATGAATTGGCTGCATTTATTGCTAAAACGGTAAATAAAGTGTATGCGCAAGGCGATGCAGACGACAACGAATATGGGCGTACCATTTCGGCCGATGACGTCAATAATGCCTATCGCATTTGGTACCGTTGGATGCGTAACGCCACCGAGACAGGCACGTTGCCCGTGCCGGTGCCTTATTCGTTGACGGCTGAGCTGGAAGAGGTTTGGGAAACCGCAATGAATAACCTCGATAACATTGGTGATTTTATCGAGGATGCCGTAGATCAAGCCGGTAGTTTCAGCTTCTTAGCTATTTTCATTGTATTGGCAGCATTGATTCTGGCGGCGGTGGCCGCAGCAGCAGCACTAATAGATGCCATTTTGGGAGCGCTTACCACGTTGACCACCGCAGGTATACGCTATGCCGCAAGTCTCGTTTACGATCAGTTGTATAATGCATTTCAGAATTTCCGCCTAGGTGTGGCGCTCAACGGTTTGGCGTACCCCATGCAAGAGCATCTCAATGAGCCCCGGTTTAGGCAGTTCCAGAATACGAACTTTCCCGATCCACTGGGGCAGGTGGCGGCAGATTTCATGAATGAACTGCCCAAAATACGCATCCAATTGGATGGAACAGGGTTCAGTGACGATATCATGAACCTGCTTTTCAATAAGGAAAGGCACCTCATCTACCCGCCTTCCAACGACGTACCCGGAACCGCTTTCAAGAAGACCGTCGGCGAGCCGCTTCCAGCGAGGGGAGGTCCCGCTTCCTATTTCAATAATGCGGCCCGCCACTATGTGTTTGATAACATCCCGCTAAGTAAGCCTTTCCTCGATGCGTTGACCAACCTGTCGGGCGACGAGGCGAATTTCGATAAAGTCATTAAGGAACATAAGGCCCGTCCATACCTCGGTAATGCGCTGACGCTGACGGACGAGTTTTACGACCGATTGAAATTAGGCAAGAAAGTACCCGATTTCAACTTGGATTCCGATCGGGGTTATGCATACACGTGCTGGACGCAAAAGGGCAATAGCCGGGAGGAACCTGATATCCTGGAGCAAGAGAAGCAACAAGAGAATGGTGATCCGATAACGCCGGTGAAGCTCGACTTCATACAACCGTAGCACGGCAGGATCAGCTTATTGATAAACTTAAAATTGTACGACCATGTCACCCAATATCGAAAAAATACAGGCTTACGTCCGTGAGTTGAATGCACAACGGGCCATTTACACCAAGAGGGCACCTAAACTACTCGCCAGATCGTATCGGCGGGGCAAAGACGGCAGGAAACCGGATACGATAAACGATAGTTCCTTTTTGTATATCCGCTCATACGAAGGCGATTTCGGCGTAAGGCCGTTTAACAATATCCCTTTTTGGAACTCACCCGATATCAATATCAGTCCCATGACCGATATTGGTAATTTCGGGACCACACTTCAAGGCGGATATGCCTATAATATCAACTGTCGGTTGCATAACCGCGGAGACATCACGGTACCATTTCCAAAAGTTGAATTTTTCCTCACTACGCCAACCCTCGGTTTTGATACCCGTTTTGCCGACCTTATCGGGTTGACCCAGCTGCCGGGGTTGCTGCTGCCGGCCGGCACGGATACATTGGACTTTCTCTATAACGTGCCGGCAAATATGGACGGTCATAAATGCCTTTTTGCCCGTACCTATTCGTTCAGTCCACTCGATAAACCGTATGATCTCTACGCCTTACAGCCGACACTCGATCGGCATATCGGGCAAAAGAACCTGAATTTTGTACCGCAAAACACCGCGTACCAGTTCAACCTTATCCATTTGCCCAATGTGCACGAACGGATCGAATTTGTGCCGATGTCTAGAAACGCGGTGCTGCAGCTTCTGCACCCCACCGTACTGAAATATCGGATATCAAACCGAATGCCATCGGCATCATTGCATAAATTGCAGGTAGAGCCAGCGGAAAAGACCGGCCGTAATTTCCGGATGAAGGCCGGTCGGCAAGGGGTGGAGGTATACGCCAATAGCGGGAAAGGAATGGGCGTCGAAGAGCAAGCCAGCTTTATGAAGTCGTTTAATGCGATGCTGAGAGCTCCTAGATCCCGAGTGGGTCTGGATGAACGAAAGAAGATGTACCGTGCTTTCGCGGTCATGAACGATCCCATGATGAAAACAACGTTTAACCTCGAAATCCCTGATTTTGGACTTAAACCAGGGCAATTGGCAGGGATAGAGATGGTGAACACCAATGCCCTAACGGGTGAGAAAAAAGGAGGGATAACGCTCTTGATAACAGGTTAATACATAACCGACATGGCAACAATAACTAAAAATTCCGTGGCCAACACCGTCTACGGCCGGGTGACCGATGTCGCCCGCCGCCCGTTGGCCAACCTAAACGTGACCCTATTCGACGTGGATATGCGCGATTGGCAACCACTCGCTGACACGCTTACCGACCGCGAAGGCCGATATGAACTCCGCTGGTCACACAGTCAATTGAGCGGCCGGGGCCGCAAAACGGCCGACATTGCGGTCACCGTGTCCACACAGGAGCGGCGAACGGAGCTGTACCGATCAACGATGGATGAGGTGCGCTTCAATGCAGGTAGGAGGGAGGAAATCAACATCACGATTACCGGGGCTGTGCCCGCGGAAACGGTGGAGTTTGATGCCTTAGTGGCGGAGATCACCTTCCTGGCCAAAAACGTAGCCATTGCGGAGTTGCAGGAGAGCAAGACCCATCGCGACGTGACGTTCCTATCCAAAGAACTGCTCGTGCCGGCCCAGAAGATCATCCACGTAATCGTTGCCCAGCGGCTACACCAGCTATCCGAAGGAGATGCCGCATTCTTCTACGCATTGCTCTGTAAAGATACCTTGTTGTATAACGATTGGTCAGGGCGAATGAATGCGCGGTTATCAATCGACCTCGATAGTGATGTCAACACCCTATTATATGATGCGGCCTTGGTGGATGAAACACGGGTGACCGCCGATGTGAACCAAGCCGTTGTGGATAGTATCATAGCCCCATCGGTCGGCAAAGCGCTGAAAGCGAACCTCGCGATATTAGCACGGCATCGGGAAAAAGCGAATCGATATTACCGGGATGAAAATCCGCGGAAGGTCATCGAACTGCTCGCCTCGGTGTGCAGGCCCGAAAAGCTGGCAGAAGTGCAGCAGCTTTTCCGCGAGCACAAGGACAATCTGAACGGTTTTCTGGAAAAGGTGACGGATGCGTCATTTTTCGACTCAAAGGCCAAGCAACGTGATGCAAAAACCGCCGTCGCCCTGGGCAAGTTGTACGGCTTCGGCAACGAAATGCTATCGCGTGTGGTAAAAGCGAAGAAAATCAAGAAACCGGAAGACCTCCGTAAGCTGGCGCGCCTCAACAAAGCCGATTGGGAGGCTACCCTTGCCCAGGTTAACCCGGAACTAACGGATAAGCAGCTCATCGGTACGTACGCCTCTGCAATGGTAAGGAAACTTGAAAAGGAATTTCCAACGGTCGCTTTTGCTGCACAGCTCGAACGCGAGGAAAAAGCCGTGCTGCGTAACCAGGATAAAATCGTCTCTTTCCTGAACCGGCATGACGACTTCGATTTGACGAAAGATCGCATCGACCTGTACTTCAAAAAGAAACGGATTGCCAAGAAAGATAGCGAAGCTATCGGCGACGAGTTGAAGTCCGTGCAGCGGGTGTTTAAGCTCATTCCCCACTATCGGAAAACACGGGCACTCCGCGATGCACATATCCACTCTGCGCAACACATCGTGTCCATCGGTGAAATGCGTTTTGTGCAGGAAGTAGCACCTGCAGCGGGTCTTTCCGATAGCGAGGCCAAAGCGGTATACCGCAAAGCCGAAACCCAGCATACGGCAGCCATGCTGCTGGTGGGCGAACTACAGGGTACCATGGGTACGCTGGATATCGCGGCGTTCGAGACGAACTCGCTCGCCTTAAAGCTCGAAGCGGTCAGCACCGATTTCCCCAACCTCAAATCGCTGTTCAAAGGGATAGATACCTGTGCTTGTGAACATTGCCGCTCGGTATACAGCCCAGCGGCCTACCTCGTGGAACTCCTCCAATTTCTGGATAAACGTAGTGTGGTGGCCGGCAACGCCAAAAGTGTGCTATTCAATCGCCGGCCCGATCTGGGCGATATCGACCTGAGTTGCGCCAATGCGAATACACCGGTTAAGTATGTGGACCTGGTGTGTGAGCTGCTCGAAGCGGTGGTGGCCCCCGACGCCGGCATTGACTATTCGGGGAATCTTTCCGATGGACCCGACCCCCTGAAAGGGAAGATATCCAGCGCATTGCTAACCGCACTGCAAGCTGTCGGATGGCCCGTTACAGCCGATGCACTGATACACGAAACGGAATCCGACTCGCTTTCGCCGGCAACGCTTCCGCATTACCTGCGGGACACGAAAGTGGTCTGTAAAATCGTCAACAACGGCGGCTTGGACTATACGATACACCGCCTGCGACAGACGCTCTTGCCTGCCGCGGAACTTGATGCGGCACCGGAATATGTGAATGGGAAAGCATACGAGATATTGCGCGAGTCGGCCTTCGCGTTCCGGCTCCCCTTTGACCTCAACCACGTGGAGGCCAAAGGGTATTTCAACAGGTTCGACATTCATCGCGCCAATTTGATGCAGGCTTTCCAAGTTGCCGGGATGCCGGATGATGCAGCGATAGCTGCCGAACGGCTCGGCCTGAGCGATGCGGAACGGAAAATCATCGTTGAGGGACCGAACCCCAATGATAATGCGGCACAGCAAGCTTACTGGAATGTGCCCGCACCGGGCAATGTAGTGGACGGGCTGAAGCAAGTAGACCGTTTCCTCGATCGGGCGGGGCTCTCCTTTACCGAATTGGACCTCCTGCTGAAGCTGGGGTTTATCGACCAGAACAATAACCTATTCATCCGGCACAACGACCTCTCCTGCGATACCGCCCAGAAGGAAATCGCTAACCTCGATTTGGCGGCACTCGATCGTATCCATCGATTTCTGCGGCTACAGAAGAAAACGGGATGGAGTTATACGCTGCTGGATGCTATCATTATGCAAACGAAACTGGGCAACGGTACGCTGGACGATGACTGTTTGATAAAGGCGGCCCAATTGAGCCTTGTGGAGGCAAAAACAGGTATCTCGTTGGAACAACTGGTAGGGTGCTTTGGAGAGATACCGCATACGGTATACCAAGAGGGAGGGCCTAAGCCGCTTTATCACCAGGTTTTCCTGAATAAGGCCAAGAACGGTATGGTGGATGAACGGCTGCAGCCCGAAGGGGTAAATGGATCGGCAACGCTTGCCGCCACCATGGAATACCTGGCTACCTGCATGCAGTTGAAAACGAAAGACCTTGAAGCGCTGCTTCCGCTGCTGCCGGACCATAACCTCACATTTGCCAACCTGAGCATCCTATTTGCTGCCTCGCGGCTGGCCAGTAAACTGAAACTGAAACCGGTCGATTTCGCTATTGCGATCCGGTTGTCGGTGAATAACTTTACCGCCTCGCCTGCCGATATGCTGCAATTCATCGCTACGGCCGAGGCACTCCGCGAGGCGCCGTTGGCACTTACGGACGCCGCATTCCTATTAGCGCATGAGGCCACGAACTTGGCAGACCGGGTCATGGGCGATGCGAAAATCGAAGCATTGCTCGGTGAACTACAGGGGCAATATGAACAAATAAACACCGCCCTTGCCTCTACATTTGACCCCAACCTATTGGCCATCGAACAACAGGAATCGTTGCGCTCGGCATTATCCGGGTTCGTTAGCCTCACTGAAGCCGACGTTCAGGCAATCGTGGGCTTCCTCGGCCGCGATTGGGCCTCGGCCACGGATGCTAAACAGTTTGTCGCCGATCGATTTGATGCCCGCATCGACCGGACGTCTATCGATGCCGCCATCGATGCGTTGGACGCGGCGACAGGACCCGACACCGAGGCCGAGCAAAACGACTTGGTAAAAGCACTGTTGGATGCAATCTCCATGTTCCGCGTGCACGCGGCCAAACGAGCGCATCTCGCCGCGCTGGTGGCGGCTTCATTCAAATCGGAAGCGGAGTTGGTTGGTGCTGTTTTGACCCATGCTGTGCTGAAACAAGCTGCGCCGGGCACTGAGTCTGTTGGTGCGTTGCTCACGGACGATTTGGACCAGGCGGTCAACGAAGCGAATTACCCGAAGCAATATGGAGCCCTTCGCCTATTGCATAAGTTGGTGGTAATAATCAAGGCGTTCGAGCTTAGCGGCGAAGAAGTTGCCTGGTACCTTCAAAACAATGCGGATTTGGGGTGGCTTGAACTCGATGGTTTACCTTTTGAGACGGGGCACACTGCGGCCGATTTGGCAGCCTACCTTTCTTTTGTGCGTGCCGTAGGCCTTGGCAAAACATCAACGCCGGTGGCCGATCCGGCTGACGCCGAACGATCCATTACGTTTTTCGATACGATGGCGCTATCGCTCCGGCCTGCGACTACCAAGGATGAGCTGATGCGGGCAATCGCGTTGCTTACAGGCTATGAAAAGGACGAATTGGCGGCAATCGATGCGCATCTTTTCGCGGTATTCGATAGGGCCAATTATCACCATACGCATACGTGGGAACGGTTGATCGAGTGCGCGGAGCTGATGCGGAAATTAGGCGCCACGATGGCCCAGGTGGTCAACTACGTGAAACCTACGCTGGTATTGTCGGACATCAGTGACCTACGGGCAACGCTCAAATCACGCTATGACGAATCCACGTGGCTCAGTACGCTGAAAGAAATCATGGACACCGTAAGGCCGCAAAAGCGCGATGCGCTGGTGGCCTACCTGCTGGCTACCCAAACGGAAGCGAAAGATGAAAACGATTTATATGAATATCTGCTCGTCGATGTAGAAATGGGCGCCTGTATGCCGTCATCGCGGATTGTGCTGGCACACAACAGCGTGCAGCTTTTCGTGCATCGCTGCTTGATGGGGCTGGAGCCCGACGCCATCGCCGAAGTGGAAAAAGACCCCAATTGGGGACAATGGAAATGGATGAAAAACTACCGCGTGTGGGAAGCTAACCGCAAGGTGTTCCTCTATCCTGAAAATTGGTATGACGTTACGCTGGCCGATGATAAATCGTATCTCTTGGCAGAATTTATCGATGAATTGCAGCAGAACGAATTGACCAATGATACGGCAGAAGAGGCATTGCGGGGCTATCTCGAAAAGCTGGATGGTATCGCTTTCCTGGAAGTGATGGCCACGTGGTACGACGTGCCTACGCGCAACATGCATGTATTTGCACGTACCAAGGGGGGTGATCCGGCCATATATTATTATCGGCGGTTCGAAAAGGAACGCTATTGGACGCCCTGGGAAAAAGTGGAGCTGGATATTTCGGGAGACCATTTGCTGGCGTTTGTCCGCAATGGCCGCCTGCACCTGGCCTGGCCTGTATTCAGCGAAGAGCCCGACCCCAACCCCGAATCTACCGTGCCTGCAAGCACCGCGGGCACCGTTGTGCAAAACGATAAACCCAAGCGCAAGCTGAAAATCCAGCTTGCCACCAGCGAGTATAGCAACAAACGGTGGCAACCCAAAAGGGTATCAAAGGAAAGCATAGTTACGCCATCTTTCTACACCGCCGAAGATCATTATTTTCAGAAAGAGAAATATAACCTGATTTACCTTGAGCAGGGTAGTCAGGTCATTATCTTCAGTTCCGAATGGAAAGAGGGCGACGTCCACACGCGGAACGGCGTGTTTAACATTGCAGGTTGCAAGGGCTACCCCGAGTTGTTGTTCCAGGGCGACGATTATTTTCCCGATTTTTTCCCCGACTTTAAGGATAGCGTGCTCCAATCGCAAAGGTACAACGAACTGACCCATATTTCGCCCGATGAATTGGCCGTGAGCAACGGGTTGTCGTTCTTTGGCTTCTACGAACTGCTGAATAAAACCCCCGGTAAATTCCGGATCAGCTATCCCCATCAATTGACCCTTATCGATTTGTTATCGTTCCTGTATCAATTATTGATGTCGGCTTTGCTGTCAAACAACGCGGCGGCAGCCAGCTACGACCACCTGCGCCGCTACAAAATCCCGTTGGGTACGTTGCTTCCTTACTTCATGGAAGACAGCAACCACGCGTATGTCATCATACCCGGTTTCTATAAAAAAGAAGACGAAAAGTTGGTTGCCACGAGCGATCCATCGTTTACCGATGCGGAAAAACGTACGGTGTCTGATGTGTTCCAGTTACTGGATGATGTGGTCAATTGGGTAAAGGAAATGGCCGCAGCGTTTCAGGAAAACCCACCGGTGGATAGCGAAGAAGCCATCAACAGGATTATTACGGACTCCGGATTTCAAGATTTGCTGAAAGAAATCGCTGACTACGAGGCACTGGATTTTATCATTAACTTCCTCATCGGAAAAACGGGCAATGAAGCGTTTGATGCGCTGCTGATACAGCTCCGGGATGCCAGGGGGCTGGTGTATGGCGAGCAGTTTAAAAACATGTATCATCCGCTGGTCTGTTCGCTACGTAGCACCCTCTATCGGGATGGCATCCCGGGGCTGATGAAGCGCGAAACCCAGTTGCAACAAACAAGCTTCCATTTTGAAACGTACTACAGCCCCAACCAGTCGCTTGTTCCACATTCGTGGTATAAGAACCCCGATGGCAGCGCCACACCGTCATATCCTATCGAAGACCTCGATTTTACGAGCGATGGTAGCTATAGTTTGTACAATTGGGACTTGTTTTTCAGGGTGCCGCTGCATATCGCGGGTAGCCTTACTGCCAACCAGCGGTTTGAGGAAGCCATGGACTGGTTCCACTACCTATTTAACCCTACGGGGGCATTGCCAGGCATGGGATCGCAAAAATTTTGGGTAACCAAACCCTTTTACCTCAATCAGGAAACCGACTATGTTGCCCAGCGGATCGACACGCTGTTGTATGGGGCGTCAGACACATCCAATCCCGACATCAAGGAGCTTGAATTTGCTATCTCCGAGTGGCGTACCAAACCCTTCCGGCCGGATGTGGTGGCACGTTTCCGGCCCGTGGCCTATCAGAAAGCGCTGCTGATGAAGTACCTCGATAACCTCATCGAATGGGGAGATTATCTATTCCGGCAGGATACCATGGAGTCCATCGCCCAGGCCACCCAGCTATATGTGTTGGCAGACAAGCTGCTAGGCCCGAAGCCGCGGGTTGTTCCACCGGTCGTAAAACCGCCTTATGAAACCTATAACCAGCTGGAAGCGAAGCTAGATGGTTTTGGCAATGCGTTGGTGGAGCTCGAAAACATCTTGCCCGACCTGACCGTATTGCCCGAAGGGGGCGCTGAATTGCCGCCGGTGCCGATTACCTTATCCATGCACTATTTCTGTATACCGCACAATGAAAGAATGGGCGAATATTGGGATCGGGTAGCGGATCGATTGTTCAAGATCAGGCATTGCCAGAACATTGATGGGGTGGAAAGGAGTCTGGCATTGTTCGCCCCGCCCATTGATCCCGGTATGCTGGTTCGCGCTACGGCTTCGGGGTTGGATATTTCAGCTATCATTGCAGGGCTCAACGCCCCTGCACCTTATTACCGTTTCAATGTACTTTCGCAAAAAGCTTCAGAGTTGGCCCAGGAAGTCAGGGGCCTGGGGAATGCGCTGTTGCAGGCATTGGAGAAAAAGGACGCAGAAGCCTTGTCGCTGCTGCGTAATGAGTTGGAGTTGAGTGTGTTGGGTTCGGTGACGGACTTAAAGCGCTTGCAAATCGATGAAGCAGTCGAGCAGATTGAAACCCTAACGCTCACGAAGAAGGTAACGGAGGAGCGGCAAGCCTACTATGCCAATATCGAAAAAATCATCCCCAAGGAACAGTTGAACTTGGACAAGCTTGCTGAAGCCAACGACTATCAGCTCGCATCCCAAACGGTGCGGACCGTGGCGGGCGCATTACGTTTGGTGCCGGAATTTCATGTGGGAGCCTCCGGATTCGGCGGGTCACCCCACGTGGTTATGCAGCTAGGCGGTTCGGCGATGTCTACTGCGACAAGTATTGGCGCAGATATATTGAATATCCTCAGCACGGTTGCTTCTTATGAGGCCAACCAAGCCTCCATTTTGGGCGGTTATGAGCGGCGGTTTGACGAATGGAAACTGCAGGAACGACTTGCCGAAAAGGAACTGGCCTCCATAGCCAATCAAATAAAGGCCGCTGAAATACGCAGGGAAATCGCCGAAACGGATTTGAAAAACCATGAATTGCAGATAGAAAATGCGAAAAAGGCGGATGAATTCATGCGTTCCAAGTATACCAATAAGGAATTGTACGATTGGATGATCGGCCAAATCAGTGCCGTGTATTTCAAATCTTATCAATTGGCGCATGATTTTGCCAAGAAAGCCGAACGTAGCTATCGTTTTGAATTGGGCAACGATGATTCCTTCATTTCTTACGGTTATTGGGATAGCATGAAGAAAGGGCTGCAGAGCGCAGACCATCTGATTCACGATATCAAGCGGATGGAAACCGGTTATCTCGACAAAAACAAGCGGGAATATGAAATCACCAAACATGTGAGTTTGGCCCAGCTCGATCCGTTGGCCCTGGTGCGGCTCCGTACAGCTGGCGTATGTGATTTCGAGCTGCCCGAAGTGGCTTATGACCTGGATCATCCCGGCCATTATTTCCGGCGCCTCAAATCCGTTAGCATCAGTATCCCTTGTGTAGCGGGGCCTTATACGTCGGTGAGTGCCAAGCTTTCCCTCGTGAAGAATGCATACCGTAAGGGCACCGCCCCCGATAACCTCGCTGGGACAGGTTATGCAGAAGATCCGGGCAATGACGAACGTTTTGCGTATAACATCGGAGCCATCCAATCAATCGCTACCAGCGGTGCCCAAAACGATAGCGGCATTTTCGAGCTCAATTTCAGAGACGAGCGATACCTGCCTTTCGAAGGAACAGGAGCGATAAGCGCGTGGCGGCTTGAGCTTCCAACAGTCGTAAAGAAGTTTGATTATCAGACCATTACGGATATTATAGTTCATGTTCGGTATACGGCACGGGAGGGTGGAACATCGTTGAAAACAGTGGCCAACGCCGCATTGAAAGACCAGCTGGAAACCATGAAGCAAGGCCTTAGCCAAACGGGAATGCATGTGGCCATCGGCTTGCGGCATGGGCGACCCAACGAATGGCAGCTATTGAAGCAACAGGGCGACGCCAACCTGGTGATCGGCAAATCGCACCTGCCCTACCTGGCACAGTCTGCCGATCTCGAAATCGACAGCATAATGTTATTGGCTAAGGTAATGGGAAACCCGGCCAACTTCACCTTGGCCATTGATGGTACGTCGATCAACCTCGCACGGGTCGATGAACTGCAGCTATGCCGGTGCACGACAAACGATGTCGAGTTGGATACGATGTTCAATCTGTCGGTCGCTGATGCCGATAGGGCGAAACTGGAGGAATTGATGTTGCTGGTGAAGTATCGGTTTTAGCGGAGTGCGTTCAAAACAGTTCCCTGCTTAAAATATAGATGCCCATGGTGAGTACAAACCACCCGAATCCCGAACGTAGCCGCTCGCCCGGTATGCGGCGGCCGATGGCAGTGCCGACGAATACGCCGCATACCGTAATGGCGAGGATGGTGAACAGGAATGGCCAGTCGATGTATACATGACCGATGTCGCCAGCGAAGCCCACCAGTGAATTGATGGTAACAATGAATAACGAGGTGCCGATGGCCACCCGCATGGGCGTCTTTGCCAACAACACCAAGGCAGGGATGATGAGGAAGCCGCCACCGGCGCCCAATAACCCGGTTACCAGGCCCACGCCCACGCCGAAGGCTAACAGAACGGGGAGGCTTGTGCGCGGGCCGCTGGGCTGCTCACGATGGCCCAATACCATCGATACCGATGCGGCCAACATCAACGCGGCGAACAGCACCATGATTACCGCAGATTTCGTAACGGTGAAACCACCCATATGCCAAAGGACGTCGGGAATGGTGGACAGCAGGTACTTCCGTACAACGAATACGGTAGCAACAGACATCAGTCCGAATGAAAGAGCGGCTTTCAAATCGACATAACCCTTGCTGTACTGATACACCGCGCCGGTGAGGCTGGTCATACCCACGATAAACAGGGAGTAAGAAGTCGCTAAGGTGGGTTCGATGTGGAAGAGGTATACAAATACGGGAACGGTAAGGATGGATCCCCCGCCGCCAATGAGGCCAAGTGAAATGCCGATAAAAACGGCCAAGATGTAACCTAAAACTTCCATCAGTGTGCATCGGGGAATGGGACTGCGGCAAAATACGGTTAATTTGATGAATTGCATATAGGTTTTTTCACGCCAATACACGGAGGCGCGCGTGCGTGGCAGGTTTTTTGCCGTACATCGAAAACCAAACGGCGGCGGCGTTGTTTGTATTAACAATGAACAATAGGTAAATTTGTCAATAGACTGAAGATATGGATACCAAGACCAAGGAAATATTGGAAGATGTGAAAGATCGGCTTCGCGAGGCCAATGACAATCGAAATATTGCCCATTCAGAGCGCTTACTATCGGTGGCCGCGGGCGCAT
>NZ_JBMQOC010000131.1:0-37015 GCF_053550995.1 Parapedobacter sp. | reverse complement strand
GGCCATAAAACGGCGGTCGAGGGTGGTGGTGAGCTGCACGGCTTGCCCCGCAGCCATCCCCATGCACTGGTAAGACAGCGATTCGTTATACGCGAGCCGATCGAGGTCCCGATCGGTCAGGGCCAGCAACACCGGATCACCCGACGTCCCAGAGGTGGTGACATAATCGGCCGCTTGCGACGTAGCCACGCAACGGAATGCCGCGTTGTCGCGTTGCAGCTGTTCTTTCGTGGTAAACGGCAGTTGCGCTAGGTCGCCCAAGGTCCGCACCCCATACACATCAATACCATGGGTTCGAAATACCTGTTGGTAATGGGCCGAATTGGCTTGGAGGTATACCATAAGGCGTTGTAGCTTTTCCTCCTGAAATCGGTTAACGGCGGCGCGCGTGGCTTGCTCGATGGGGGGTATGGTCATTTTTTACACTTTCTAATCCGTTTTTGTATCAAGGTGCTGTCCGCTTTTGTCGTTACTTCCCTGCTCGCTGCTCGTCGGTAGTGGCGTAGGGCATCGGCATAGCGGCGCCTGCCCCGATAGTACTCACCGATAAGGAAGTCGGTTTTCCAAAACATCGGGTTCAGCTGTTGGAAATCGCGTAGCGCCGTGTCGGGCACCTCCGTTCCTGTTGCTATTGCGGCCTCCAAGTTACGCATCTCCACCCGAAATTCTTCATAACGGCCGAAATCGGCCGACAAAGCGAAAGGATCGGCGGCGATATTCAACGAATCGGTAGCCAGCGCCATATCCGTATCCATCGAGGCCAACCGCTTGAATACCTCATCCAGATCATAAGCCACGAATTCCCCGAGTTGGTAAGGAGCGGCGGCGACCCACATGCGCCGGTCTTCGGGCTGGAAGATAACGGCATGGTGGGCGAGAAGTTGGTTGATCGCTTTCTCATTGCCATACCCCAAATCCACACCGCCCATCCCCTCTTTATTGCGCAGCATGGCGGCCGCATCGGCTGGTGTCAGCTTCGGCGTCTGCGCAACCAGCTCATTCATCCGATCGAAACGGTATTTCGAATGGCTCTCCTCCAGTTGCCGCAGGTTACGCTTATCCGAACGATAGGGCTTACTCTGGAAATGGTTGGCGCATACCAGTACATCTGTATTTGGCACCTCATAGACACCTAGTTTATGGGGTGATACTTCAATGAGTACCGCTTTCCCATCCGCAGCGCTACCCACCATGATCGATTCGGACACGAAAACCTCCCGTTGACGGGCGATGTGGATGGCGTCATCGATATTGCCTGCATATTGCAGGATTTCACGCGTAAGCAGTGAAATGGGTGTTTTGGCTTGGTGCGGAATGGCCGACTTGCCAGCGTTGATGGTTACCGTTAGCCCCTTTTCGTTCATGCCCGATACCGCCCCGACCATCCCGGGCCACGTTACCATGGCATGTTTATACCCTTGGTCGGGAGCGATGAACGCGACGACCTTTTCCTCCGAAAAGGCGTCGCCGGCATAAAAATCGAAGTTGCGGCCAATCAACAGCTTCCCATCTGCCGTGTGGTCATCCCATGCCGCAAACGATGTGCAACCCACCAGGGCGAGGTCACGCAAAGCGTGACCAATATCGTGGGCCGCGTGGAAATACAGAAGCCGTGGGTAGGGTGGCGCAATGAAATTAAACGTATCGGAAGCGGAACGCGAGAGGCCATAAATTTCGGCCTGATAGGCAGCGGGGATATGGTCGGTAAGTCGTCGGTTGAAATGGTCAAGGAAGCGCCGGAGCAGCCATTGGCGGAACCGCGACGGCACCAATTTCTGTACCTGCGAAACGAAGGCAGCTTCCTGTTGGTAGAGTAGCTCCTGCGTAAGCACGCCATTGGCCAAGCCCCGTTCCAGCGGATCGCCGGTTACATATAGCTCCCACAGGCCCTGTTGGTTCTTCCGAAGAAGGCCATTGGGCAAGGCATAACCTCCCGGCGCCACCTCAATGCGTTGGCCGACATCGTGATTGTAGTTAGCCAGCGGCGGAAGGCGTTTCACACCGATACAGCCGGTGCCGCACAGCGCTAGAAGGCATATTAGGTATCTCATGTGAGATGGTGAATATATGATCGGGGAAACTACGGCAGCATATGCGTCACGGCCCGCACCGCGCGATCGTGTTTCTTAACAAAGGGGTTTTCTTTATCCCACACATAGCCCGCCAATACCGAACACACCTTGCGGCGCACGTCTTCATTGACTTCCTTGTGGAAAAAGAATTTCTGCAGATCGCCCGAATACCAGTCGCGGATGTACGAACGGAATACGCTTACGCCCCAAAGCATATGCTCTTCATACTCCCGTTGCCAGTCGACCGCCTCGCCCTGCAACTGCCTGATAGCCAATTTGGCCGCTTTCGATCCCGACTCCGTGGCAAAGCATACGCCTGACGAGAAGACCGGGTCCAGAAATTCGGCACTGTTGCCTGTAATCGCGAAACCATCGCCGTACAGCTTTTTCGACGCCTTGGTATAGGCAACAATCTGTTTGGGTTCAAAAAGGAAATCGATACTTTCGAACCGCTGCCGATAATAGTCAGATTGGCCGATGATATACCGGAACGTCTCGGAAGGGTTTTCCTTTTGGATGGCTTCCAGGTGCGCTTTCGGGCAAACCAAGCCTAAGGACGACCGGCCATTGGAAAAGGGGATCACCCAGAACCATACCTTTTGCTCCAATACGTCGAACGTGATCAAGGTCCCCTCCTCGCCCGAAGGGCGCCGGGGATCTTCCACATGCACAAACGTGGCGGCCATGGGTGGAAAATTGGACGGTTCGTCCAATCCGAGCAACCGTGGCAGCACGCGGCCGTAACCACTGCAATCGATCAAGAATCGCGCATGGATCTCGCGCTGTTCGCCATTTTCGTCACGCACGGTGGTGACCGAATCGGTGCCGTGGAATACCACATTTTCCACTGTGGTACCGAAAGCGATATCGACCCCCCGCTGTTGTAATACATCTGTAAGGGTTTTGTCAAACTCGGCACGCGGAAGTTGCCATGTCCAATCCCATCCGGCAGAAAACTTCTGGCTGAAATCAAACCAGCACACCTCGTCACCCCGTAGGAAGCGGGCGCCGTATTTTCGCTCAAAGCCTTTAGCTTCAACAGCTTCCACAAACTCCGCTTCGTCGAAGTGGTCCATGCAACGGGGAATCAAGCTCTCCCCGATGACAAACCGGGGGAAGTGCTCCCGCTCGATGACCTTTAATTTGACTCCTTGTTTATGTAAAAGGGAAGCAGCTACGGCACCTGACGGCCCCGCTCCGATGACTAAGACATCAACCTGTTCTGAAATCATATCGTAAAATGGTGTACAAACCGCCCAAACTTAGACAAACTTGCATATAAAAGCAAGTTTATCTAAGTTTGCAACCGCTTTAATTGTACGCATTTCCGACTAAATGATAGAACTAACGAACCCGATTGCCCTGGCCGATTTCCACGCGGTGCTTTTTGATGACGAAAAAATCAAATTAGCCAGCAGCACATCGGACAACGTCAGCCAAAGCCACCTTTTTTTGCGCGATTTTACCAAGGATAAAATCATATACGGCGTAAACACGGGCTTTGGTCCCATGGCGCAATACCGTATTGCCGACGCCGACCAAACGCAACTGCAATACAACCTGATACGGAGCCACGCCGCAGGCATGGGAGATATCATGGATCCCATCTATGCAAAATCCATCTTGTTGGCCCGCTTGCATACGCTCTCGTTGGGTTTCTCAGGGGTGCACCCTTCCGTGGTTGAACTCATGCAGGAGATGCTGAACCGGAATATCCTACCGGTGATTTTCCAGCACGGTGGCGTGGGTGCGAGCGGCGACCTGGTACAGCTGGCGCACCTGGCACTGAACATGATCGGCGAGGGCGAAGTGATCTACCGTGGCAAGCAGGTGCCCGCCGCTCAGGCGTTTGCCAACGAGCGTTTGCAGCCTATGCAGGTGCATATCCGCGAAGGCTTGGCGCTCCTCAACGGTACCTCGGCGATGACGGGTATCGGCATCGTCAATGTCATCTACGGCAAGCGCCTGCTAGACTGGTCGGTGGCGTGCTCCGCCATGATGAATGAGCTGGTGAGCGCCTACGACGACCACCTCTCCGAAACACTCAACGCGGCAAAAAAACACGACGGCCAACGGCAGGTAGCGGCACGCATGCGTGAAATCATTGCAGACAGCAAGCTCATCAGGAAACGCTCCGAGCACCTGTACAACCGTAAAGTGGAAGAGACCATCTTCAAGGATAAACTGCAGGAATATTATTCCATCCGATGCGTGCCCCAGATATTAGGCCCTATCTGGGATGCCGTACAGCACAGCACTATCACACTGATCGAGGAGGTTAATTCGGCCAACGACAACCCTATCATCGATGTGGCATCGGCCAGCGTATACCACGGCGGCAACTTCCATGGCGATTACATCGCTTTCGAGATGGATACGCTCCGTATTGCTATCGCTAAGTTGACCATGTTGATGGAACGGCAGCTTAACTACCTACTCAACTCCTCACTGAACGGCATACTGCCTTCTTTCGTAAACCTGGGCAAACTGGGGCTCAATTTTGGTATGCAGGGTGCCCAGTTTACGGCCACCTCAACGACGGCCGAAAACCAGACATTGGCCACCCCCATCTATACGCACAGCATCCCCAACAACAAAGATAACCAGGATATCGTAAGCATGGGCACCAACTCGGCCTGGCTTACCAAGCGGGTAATCGACAATGCGTACGAGGTATTGGCTATCCAGCTGCTTACGCTGGTGCAGGCGGTAGAGTCACTTGGCTGTGTAGACCGTCTTTCGTCGAAAAGTAGAAAGATTTATACCGACATCCGGGCAATTGTCCCTATCTTTAAGGAGGATATGGTGCTCTCGCCCTACCTGGCAGCGATAAAGGACCATATAAAAGCAAACGACTGATGGACGGCAAACGATATGCATTGGTGACTGGTGGGTCGCGTGGCATTGGCAGGGCGATATGCGTTGCACTAGCCCGTGAATTGGGTTATTCCGTCATCATCAACTACCAGTCGAACAGCGAAGCGGCAACGGAAACTCGTCATCTCATTACCGAAAGCGGAGGCGAAGCGGAACTGCTGCGGTTTGACGTGGGCAACCGCGTGGAGACACACGAGCAACTGGCCAAGTGGAAAGCGGAACACCCTGACGGCCGGATCGAAGTGATCGTGAACAATGCGGGCATCACCCGCGATGGGCTATTCCTATGGATGGAAAGCGACGATTGGGACAACGTGCTACAAACGAGTTTGAATGGTTTTTATAACGTCACCAAGCCGCTTATCGAAGACCTGCTGCGGCAACGCTATGGACGCATCATCAACGTAGCCTCCGTATCGGGCGTGAAGGGCACGCCGGGCCAAACCAATTACTCGGCGGCAAAAGCCGGGCTTATCGGTGCTACCAAGGCGCTGGCGCAGGAGGTGGCCAAGCGCAAGGTAACGGTAAACGTGGTGGCACCGGGATTCATCGAAACCGATATGACCAGCACACTGAACAGGGACGACTTAAAGAAGTTGATCCCGTTGAGCCGCTTTGGAAAAGCGGAGGAAGTGGCAGACTTGGTTTGCTTCCTGGCATCCAAAAAAGCATCTTACATCACAGGGGAGGTGATTAATATCAATGGCGGAATTTACTCATAGCCTTGGGCAAGGATTGAGGACTCAGAGAGACAAAAAAGCAAAGAGCAAACGGCAAAGAAAATGAAACGCGTGGTCATTACCGGCATGGGCATCTACTCTTCTTTGGGAAAGAACCTGAAGGAAGTGCGGGACTCCCTATACCATGGCCGCTCCGGTATCGTATTTTCGCCCGATCGCAAAGACTTCGGCTACCGCTCGGCCCTGATGGGCTCGGTAGTGCGGCCCGACCTCACGAAGGCGTTATCGCGCCGGCAGCGCATCAGCATGGGCGAAGAAAGCGAATATGCATATGTCGCTACACTGGAAGCGCTGCAGCAAGCCGGGATAGGCGAAGGTTTCTTCGATGAGCGGGTAGTGGGGCTTGTATATGGCAATGACAGCGTATCGCAGGCGGTCATGGAATCCATCGATATTGTACGCCAGAAGAAAGATACCACCTTGGTAGGGTCGGGAGCGATTTTCAAATCGATGAACTCGTCGGTAACGATGAACCTTTCCACCATCTTCCGCATCCGTGGCATCAACATGACCATCAGTGCCGCGTGTGCCAGCGGCTCGCACGCCATCGGCTTGGCCTATCTGTTTATCAAGCAAGGGTTGCAAGACTGTGTGATTTGCGGTGGCGCCCAGGAAACCAACAAATATGCGATGGCCAGCTTTGATGGCTTGGGCGTATTTTCCGACCGTGAAGATGAACCTACCAAAGCATCGCGCCCGTTTGACAAAGACCGCAACGGTCTGGTGCCGGGCGGCGGTGCAGCGACCATCATCCTGGAAGACTATGACACGGCGGTGAAACGCGGTGCACCGATTCTGGCCGAAGTGCTCAGCTACGGCTTCTCTTCCAACGGTGACCACATCTCCACCCCCAACGTGGACGGCCCTACCGAGGCAATGAAAATGGCTTTGCAGCAGGCGGGCCTCTCGCCGGCCGACATCGAATACATTAATGCCCACGCTACCTCTACCCCCATGGGCGACGCCAATGAGGCCCGTGCCTTGACGCAGCTGTTCGGCTCGGGGCCGATGATCAGTTCCACCAAGTCGATGACCGGCCACGAATGCTGGATGGCAGGCACCAGCGAGGTCGTTTATTCGCTCCTCATGGCGCAACACGGGTTCATCGCCCCCAATATCAATCTGGAAGAAGTGGACGAAACGGCGAGCGGCCTGAGTTTGGTAAAAAATACCATAAACCAAAATTTTAATGTATTTTTGTCAAATTCTTTTGGTTTCGGCGGAACGAACTCCGCATTAATTGTAAAAAAACTGTAATAGCGCAGCATCCATGAGCAGGGAAGAGATTATTGATATTACCAATCGATTTTTGATCGAGGAGTTCGAAGTGGAGTCCGACGTCATCCAACCTGATGCGGACCTGAAGGAATCATTGGATCTGGACAGCTTGGATTATGTGGATCTGGTGGTCCTCATCGAATCCAACTTCGGTATTAAGTTAGAAAGCAAGGATTTTACCAACGTAAGCACGTTCGATAACCTATACGACTTAATCGGCAGCAAGATACATGCGATTGCCTAATCACATCCAATGGCTGAATGGGAAGGAAAATCGAGGGGTACCGTTTCCGGATACAAAATATTTATTTTCGTGATTAAGCACGCAGGAATACCCGTTGCCTATTTCTTACTCGCCTTCGTCTCGCTTTATTATTTCATCAGCTCGCCGCACCAAACAGCAGCGATATACGATTATTTCCGCCATCACCGCAAACACGGATTCATCCGCAGCATCATCAACACTTACCGCAACTATTTCGTTTTCGGGCAGACCATCATCGACAAGATTGCGATTACGGCCGGCTTAGAACATAAATACACTTATGAATTTGATGGGATAGACCACATTCGGCAATTGGCCAAAGACAACAGTGCCGGCATCCTGATCAGCGCACATGTGGGCAATTTCGAGGTATCGCAATATTTCATGGGCGAGTTTGACAAGCAGATCCACCTGGTTACCACCGATGAAGAGCGGCGGGCTATCAAGTCGTACCTGGCCAACATCATGGCCAAACCCAAAACGGGGTTTATTGTTGTCGGCGATGATCTATCGCACGTGTTCGAAATCAACCGGGTAATCGACGAGAAAGGGATGATCTGCTTCACGGGCGACCGCTTCGTGGAGGGAAGCAAGACCATGACAGCCAATTTTCTGGGCAAAGAAGCACACTTCCCGGCAGGTCCTTTCCTCATCAGCTCACGGTTGAGTACGCCAGTGCTGTTCGTGTACGTAATGCGTGAGCGCAACCGCCATTATCACTTGTATGCACGTACGGCCACCTTTAAACACCGTGATGCGCAGTCGTTGCTCCAAGCCTATGTACAAAGTATCGAGCATATATTAACGAAATATCCGTTACAGTGGTTTAATTATTACGATTTCTGGAAGCTGAGCGCAATTGAGCATGGCGAAACCCCGAAGAATTTCGGGGCGAGGTCTCGATGAGCGATCGCGACATCGGGAACCAAAAGCCTAGGAGTTCAAAACTATGAAGAAGGTTTTAGTCATATATTATACCCAAACGGGGCAGCAGAAGCAGATTCTGGACCGGTTGCTTTCTCCGCTCGTGGCTGATGCGGCGGTCGAACTGACCTACCACCGGATAACACCCGTTTCCGACTACCCTTTTCCGTGGGACGGGCATAGTTTCTTCGACGCGTTTCCCGAGTCGTTCCTGCAACTCCCGTGCGCATTGGAGCCCGTTGATGAGATGATTTTCCAACAAGATTACGACCTCATCGTACTGGGTTACCAAGTGTGGTACCTCTCGCCGTCGATTCCGTTCAACTCGTTCCTGAAAAGTGAAGCAGCCTATCGGCTGTTGCGTGGCAAACCGGTAATCACCGTAATCAACTGCCGTAATATGTGGGTAATGGCGCAGGAAAAAGTAAAATGGCTACTGCATGATATCGGGGCAGACCATGTAGGTAATATCGCCCGAGTGGACCGCCACCTGAATCATGTCAGTGTGATCACCATCGTACACTGGATGATGACGGGCCGGAAAGACGCGTACTTGGGTATCTTCCCCAAACCGGGCGTTTCCGACAAAGACATTGCCCAATCCGACAAATTCGGGGGGCCGATATTAGCACACCTCCAACGCGGCGACTATACCACCTTGCAAAACGACCTCCTCAGACAGGGTGCCGTGATGATAAGGCCGGTGCTCGTTTTCACCGATAAACGGGCCAATACACTATTTGCCAAATGGGCCAAACTCATCCGCAGCAAGGGCGAACCCGGTACCACTGCCCGCAAGCCGTGGCTCAAAGCATTCAACTACTACCTGCTGTTCGCGATATGGATACTCGCCCCAATTGTCAGTTTATTATTTTTAATACTACATTTGCCGTTTCTTTCTTTCCTTAGGAAAGAAGCGAAATACTATAAGTCTGTTCATTTTAAAATGCCCCGGTAATGCCGACCGTATATATCAATGCGATTGCAACATTTTTACCCAATGATCCTGTTTCGAACGATCGGATGGAAACGGTATTGGGGGTCATCAATGGATCGCCTTCCAGGGCACGCGCCATCGTATTACGCAACAACCGGATTACCTCGCGCTATTATGCCATCGGTACCGATGGACGGCCGACACACACCAACGCAGAGCTCACGGTGGAAGCAATAAACCGCTTGATGGAGCAATCGACGGTTCCCAAGTCAACCATTGATGTACTATCGTGCGGCACTTCCACACCCGACCAGCTGCTGCCCTCACACGCCAGCATGGTGCATGGGTTATGGAAAAACAAGGCAATGGAGCTCAACGCCGCATCGGGTATCTGCACATCCGGGATGAACGCCCTCAAGTATGGCTATATGACCATCGCCACCGGCAGTGCCCAGCGTGCCGTATGTACCGGCTCCGAACGGGTATCGTCGTGGCTCCGGGCCGACAAGTTCAACAACGAATCCGAGCGGCTGGTGGCGCTGGAACAAAATCCCATCATCGCCTTCGAAAAAGATTTCCTCCGTTGGATGCTTTCGGACGGTGCGGGAGCGATGCTACTCAGCGACCAACCAAACCACCACCGCACGTCGCTCGCCATCCGCTGGGTGGATGGGATTTCTTACGCCCATGAACTGGAGCCCTGCATGTATGCCGGCGCCCTAAAGGTAAATGGCAGGTTGCTACCCTGGAGCGATGCGTCGCCGGAAGTGTGGCTGGAGCAATCGATGTTCGCCATCAAACAGGACATCAAGCTCCTGGAATCGTACGTCATCCCCAAAGGGGTTCAAAGCATCCAAGAAGTATTGCATAAACACCGATTGGCTGCCAACGAAATCGACCACTTCCTGCCCCATATTTCGTCTTATTTTTTCAAAGATCGGCTCGTTGAGGCATTTTCCGCTGCAGGTGTAAATATTCCCGAAGAACGGTGGTTTATCAACCTGGATAAAATCGGCAACGTCGGCTCGGCATCCAGCTATATCCAGTTGGAAGAACTTTTTAACACGAAGACACTCAAAAAGGGCGAGAAAGTACTGCTTTCGGTCCCTGAAAGCGGAAGATTTTCTTATGTTTACGCGTTGTTGGAAGTAACCTAATGTTATGGCGCTCATCTCATCGCAAGAACAGATATGCAAATTAATACCGCAGCAGCCACCTTTTGTATTGGTGGATACGCTAATCGAGTACGACGCTAACCGCATCGTTTCCTCCTTCGACATCCCCCAACAGCATGTGCTGGTAGATAACGACGGGATGCTTACTGAAGCAGGTGTTATCGAACATTTTGCACAAACCATCGCGTTGCATCAGGGATACGACTATTTTACGCGCAACTTGGCACCGCCGGTGGGATACATCGGTTCGATCAAAGACTTCGAAGTCCTCCTCCTGCCCCGCGCCGGCCAAAAACTATCTACCACCATCCATATCTTACAGCGAATGTTTGGCGTTACGGCCGTGCGCGGCGAAGTGAGGTGCCAAGGCAACCTGGTTGCCACGGGCGAAATGCGGACCGTTATAGCCAAGGAAGTTGAATAACGCCATGACGTTCCCCGCCATTCAAGAGCTTATTCCCCACAGACCACCGATGGTATTGGTTGACCGTGTGGTGCGGGTGGATGGCCTGGACACCGAAACGGCCTTCTCTGTCCGGCCCGACTGCCTATTCGTGGCGGATGGCATCTTGTCGGAAATGGGCATGCTCGAAAACCTCGCCCAAACCAGCTTCGTCTTCCTCAATTACTTTTTCATCAAGCCCGATGAGGCGTTATGGGATAAGGAGAAAGATAACCTGGGCGTGATCAGCACCATCCTCGACCTCCACGTAGCGACGCTACCCACGGTTGGACAGGAACTGCATACATGCACGCAAACCGAACTTGTTTTTACCTCGGATTTTTTGAAAATTTGCAATATCCAGGGAACGATTTCGGTGGATGGTGAGGTGGCGCTGCAAGCAACGATGAAAATGCTGCTGCAAACCAAGGATCAGTGAGCTAAAATGAATAAAGACGAAGTACCACAGGACGAAGGTAGCTTGGCCAAGAAGAATGTCCACGAGCTCTGCTACGCATTGGACGAGCATGGCCGGTATACGGCGGTGCCCAGCAGGGGCTGGGAAGCAAAGACCTTAGCCCTCAATGAGTCGTTGGAGCTTATCGAAGAGCGCGTAGCGACGACCAGACAGGCCGTTGCGGCGGGCATGCTCAGCCCCATCGCCTACTATATGGAGCTTCACCGCATGGACATCCCGTTGCTGGCCAGTTATGTGGGTATTCACCGCTGGTTCGTGAAGCGGCACTTCCGGCCTAAACGATTCGGCAAACTGAAAGCCAAAACGCTCCAGAAGTATGCCGACGCCTTTGGCATCACCGTGGCGCAATTGAAATCGCCGATTGATTAGACAACGCACATGGACATTGTTTTTGAACACCGCCAATCCGCCCATTGCGAAAATGGGGTCATATCAAACTTGCTCAACCATGAGGGGTTTGCCTTATCCGAACCGATGGTGTTCGGTATCGGCAGCGGGCTTTTTTTCGTATACCTTCCATTCCTTAAGGTCAACTTTGCACCAGGTTTCAGTTACCGACCCATGCCAGGGCGTATCTTCCGGAAGCTGGCACGGCGGCTGGGCATCAAGGTAACGCACCAGCGGTTTTCGTCGCCCGAGAAGGCCCAGGCCGTCCTCGATCAAAAATTATCCGAAGGTATTCCCATAGGGTTGCAAGTGGGCGTGTATCACCTGACCTACTTCCCCGACGAGTACCGGTTCCATTTCAATGCGCACAACCTGGTGGTCTACGGCAAGGATGCCGATGGATATCGCATCAGCGACCCGGTGATGGACTACACCACGAGGCTTACCGAAACGGAGCTTCAGCGGGTGCGTTTTGCCAAAGGGGCACTGCCGCCAAAAGGACACCTGTATTACTTGGAGCGATTGCCCGCGCAGCTCGACCTCGAACAGGCCATCCGTAAAGGTATCCGCCAAACGTGCAACGACATGCTGGCGCCCGTACCGCTTGTAGGCGTACGGGCTATGCGCTGGGTAGCTCGCAACATCCGCAAATGGCCGCGATCCATCGGCGTCAAGAAAACCAACCATTACCTAGGCCAGTTGGTGCGTATGCAAGAGGAAATAGGCACCGGTGGTGGCGGTTTCCGCTTCATCTATGCGGCTTTCCTACAGGAAGCCAGTGCATTGCTCAACAACGAAGCCCTCGCTAGGCGATCGGAAGAAATGACGGCCATCGGCGACGCATGGCGCGATTTCGCGCTGGAGATTTCACGGATATACAAAAACCGAAAGTCGGGCAACGACGTCTATGAAAAGCTATCCGACCAATTGTTGGCACTTGCCGATCGGGAGGAGCGGTTTTTTAAAGCATTGAAAAAGGATATTTAACCGTTGGCGGTCACTTCCAATAGACCGTTCGCCCACCCCGGCCTTCGCCATCGAAAACGCGGAAGGCTACTGTGCCGTTGGCCTCCAATGGCCCCGTATAGCGCGTGCTTTGTTGCGTGGGCTCGCTACCATCTACGGTATACCGGATGGCAAATCCCGGCAACTGCACATTCGCATAAAGTTGCCCGGCCTGCTCAACAACGCCTGCTGTAGGGATACGATAGGCGAAGCCACCGGCATAATGACTTGCCCGGGGCAGCTCGCGTTTGGCTACCCTATTTAAAAACATTGACCAATCGGCTGCGTATAATTCGTGTGCCTTGCTTTCATCCAGCTCGGTAGCCCATGCAGGGCTAGCTGCCCAAGCACGTTCGGCAAGCCCATAAAGCTTGGGCAATAGTAAATATTCCATCCGCTCGGGTGAAGTAATGATTTCACTCCAAAGAGGTGCTTGCAAGCCCACGATATTCGCCCGGCCGGCCTCCGTAAGCTGCTCGCCTGTCGCTTCGGTAGTCAAACTGCGGTAATGATTGTACGGCACAAACCGGAACGGTTTCTCGACGTCCACATAGCCGCCCCAGTACTGGCCCGGTTCATAAAAACTGTTGTTATAAGCCAAATCGATATAAAAGTTCGTCACGTTGGTCAACACCACCTGGTAGCCCGCGTTCGCTAGTCGGTAAGCGAGGTCGACATTGTCTCCTAGGTTATTCCATACGTCGGTATGGAAGTTTTCATGTGCGAAGCGTGGCTCTACGACCATTTTGCGCCGCCCGTCTACAACGGCCTTTTTCATGCCGATTTCCTCCCACCCCGAGAGGTAAAGTCCACGGGATTGCAATAGATCGCTAACGCGGTTGAAAAAGTAGTACCACAGATCATCAACCTGTGCAACGCCGGGCGTCGATGCCATCAGCCGATGTACAGCGGGCGATTTTTCCCATACCCCGTTGGGGACCTCGTCACCGCCGAAATGGATGGTCTGTAATGGCGCTCCCGCCTCTTTGTGCATGGCGATAAGCTCGTCGACCACCTTCTCCAGGAACGTATAGGTAGACGGCAACGCCACGTTGATGATATTGTCATCCCAGTTCTGTATCGACCGGTATTCCGACTGGTCATTGAGGTCGCGCAGTAGGTATTGCGTGGCCGCGGTGGTGTCCTCCTTGGCCATAAAGGCACGGTAGCGCGCATCCATGGATTTTATCGCCGCCCGGGCGTGGCCGGGTGTTTCGATCTCGGGGATGACGCGGATGTGACGCTTGGTGGCGTACCGCAGCAGTTCGATGTAGTCGGAGCGCGTGTAAAATCCACTTCCCGTCGAATTGGCCACATCGGGCCCAGAGCCATATGAGGGCATGAGCCATTCCGCGTCATCAAGCGTATGCCCCCGACGCGCACCAACCTCAGTAAGCTCCGGGAGGCCCGGTATCTCCAACCGCCAGGCTTCATCTTCGCTGAAGTGGAAATGCATCACGTTGACCTTATAAAGTGCCAGCAGGTCCAGTATTTTCATCACCTGCTCCTTGGTCTGGAAATTACGCGATATGTCCAACATCACTGCCCGGTGCGAAAACCGGGGTTCATCCGTGATGGTAACTCCCTGAAGAGCGACCGAAGCCTCCTGTGCCGCCCATGCAGACGATGGTAAAAACCCTTTGAGCGACTGGATACCGTAAAATGCACCTGCCGGAGTGGATGCCTCAATCACTACGCCGCCGGTGTCAACCACCAACCGGTACCCCTCGGGATGGATACCTTGCTGTTGGCGAAGCACAATCGACGCACCAATCGGGCCGTCTGCCAACCGCGGGGCTTGGGTGAGCACCATATCCAGTTCGTCTCGTAAATACGCTGCCTCATCGGCAAATACGGTATCGGCATGGATGGTTACATCCGCGGCCGCCAACGTAAAGCCATCGGCCGTGTAGGCGTAACTTACGGGCGTGGGGAGCACCGGTGGCAACTGGGCAAGGGGTACATCAGCAATGCCGGCATTCTGTTCATATACCTGTGCCGCTAAGACCATTTCCAAACTATCCGCCTTCGCAAACGGCATTCTCGTGAGGGGCAACGATACGCCTGCGGGATGGCTATCCGAGACCAGGTAAAATCCCTTGGGTATGTCAGTTATGTTCCGTAGCCTCCGCGACATGACGTTAATCGCTACGGTAGCACCGGGTGCTAGGGATTGCCACCCTTCACGCGGATAGAACCGGAAGAAATCGCCGTTGATCATTTCAATACCAGCCACGGTGGTATCCACGTCGGCCACCCGCGCCACGCCGGTGTTGAAGTAGATGGACCAGCCCGTGGGCCCCAACGTATCCCGTGTATGGTTGGTCATCGTCAACGTGGAATGTGTTTCATCCGTTCCCGGGTAGGGGGAATCCACGATTTCCCACTGTAGGGAAAGCACTGAGTTATCGCCGTCCGTATGGCTTGTCGAACAGGCCGCCATCGCCACTAAGGCTAGCGAAGCAAGAAAAAGATTTCGATGCATCATGTTGTGCAATTTTTAATTCTGTTGGATACGCTGCCTCGGGTAACAATCGGTTAGGTGTGCGCGTATACATCTACACAGCAAGTATAAGAAAATTACGGCAAACATCCCGATGTCCCCAACTTTCCTTATTTTCGCCCCATGGACGAAATCATCCGCATAGAAGCACTATCTAAACGATATGCGGGCAGCGACCGATATGCGTTGAAGGACTTGTCGCTTTCCGTCGGGAAGGGAGAGATATTCGGCTTATTGGGTCCGAACGGGGCGGGCAAGACCACCTTGATCTCTACGCTGTGCGGGATGATCAAACCGTCTTCGGGGGACCTTTGGTTCGGCTCATTGAATTATCGCCGGCATAGCCGGCAAATTCAGCGGCAATTGGGCGTGGTACCGCAGGAATATGCACTTTACCCCACACTTACGGCCGAGGAGAACCTATATTATTTAGGGAGTTTGTATGGGCTTGCGGGCCGCGACTTAGCATACCGCATCGCGCAGGGGTTACAACGGGTCGGGCTATCGGAGTTCAGTAAAAAGCCCATCAAGACCTTTTCGGGCGGTATGCAACGGCGGGTAAACCTGTTGGCAGGCATCTTGCACCAGCCCAACGTGCTTTTCCTCGACGAACCAACGGTGGGCGTGGATGTTCACTCCAAAGAAGTGATCATGGCGTTGCTCCACGAGCTCAACCAGCAAGGAACTACCATCATATATAGTTCTCACCACCTTAACGAAGCACAGCACTTCTGCACGCGCATCGCCATCATCGATGCCGGAAGCATTGTGGTGGAGGGTAAGCCCGACGAGCTTATCGCATCGGTACTGGAAGCTACCACCCTCGAAAACGTATTTATACACCACACCGGCAGCCAACTGAGAGACTATGCGTAAATTGATGGCTTCGGCATATAAGGAAGTGCTGCTGTTGCTTCGCGACTGGGGTGGTCTCGCCATCCTGTTTTTTATGCCGGCCGTGTTGATCATCACGATCACGCTGATCCAGGAAAGCACTTTCAAGGCGGTAGGCGAATCGACCCTGCCGATTGTACTGGTTGATGACGATAGCGGCGAGATCGGCCGAATCGTGGCCAGCAACCTCCGTGATGCCCCCAACATCCAGTTGGTGACGGAATTTGATGGCAAACCCATCGATAAGGCAATTGCCCGGACCCTCGTGAGCGAAGGCCATTACCAGATTGCCCTCATCATCCCCGAAGGCATCAGTAAGGAGCTGAATGAAAAGGTAAACCATAATGTCGACCAGATCCTGGGTGAATTTGCTTTGATAGATGCCGACAGCGCCCAAACCGAAGAAGAAAAGGAATGGAAAACGCAGGAGATTACCATCTATTTCGACCCTGCGGCAGGGCAGACGTTTCGAAACGGTGTAAAAACCAATATCGAACAACTCCTCGCGAAGGTGGAAGTGCAGAAAATATACGATGTTTTCATCGATCAGATGGGGCTGGAAGAAGATCCGGGACTGCTGAACGGCGAAATTATTTCATTCAGGGAAACGATTGCCCAAAAAGGCAGCGACGGCATCATCCCCAATGCGGTGCAACACAATGTACCCGCATGGATTTTATTCGGCATCTTTTTCATCGTGGTGCCACTGGGTATCAACCTGGTGAAAGAGAAAAACCTCGGCACCTACATCCGCCTGCGCACCAGCCCGGTGTCTTATGCCATTATCCTGGGCGGAAAAATACTCACCTATGCGGTGATTTGCCTCATCCAGTTTATGTTGATGCTGTTGATTGCCAAGTACGTTTTCCCACTGATTGGCCTGATTGAGTTCGATCCGGGCGGGCAATTCCCGCTGATGCTGCTGATTGCCTTCGTGGCTGGCCTCGCTGCCATCGGGCTGGGCATCCTCATCGGTACCGTTGCCGAAACGCAGGAGCAATCGGCCCCATTCGGCGCCATCTTCGTCATCATCCTTGCGGCACTGGGTGGGGTTTGGGTACCCACCTTCATCATGCCGGAGATCATGCAGAAAATATCGGCATTCTCGCCGATGAACTGGGGTATTTCGGCCTTTTACGATGTCATCCTCCGTAATGGCACTGCCGCTGATATTGCACAGCCATTGGCCTACTTGTTCCTGTTTTTTACAGCCACTTTGCTAGCCGCTATCCTTTACGACAAACGAAACACAACAAGCTGATGGACGCTATCCTTCGACACCGCACCCGCTTCCGCGTACGTTTCAACGAGACAGACCCCCTGGGTATCGTGTGGCATGGCCATTACATTGCCTATTTTGAAGATGGCCGCGAAGCCTTTGGCGAGGCCATGGACATCAGCTACCGCCATATCCGCGAGCAGGGGTACCTGGCGCCGGTGGTGAAGTGCGCCTGCGAATATAAATTGCCGCTGCGCCATGGCGAGTGGGCAGACATCGAGACGGTATTCGTGAACAACGCGGCCGCCAAAATGATGTTCCGCTATACGATATTCAATACCGCACAGCAGATGGTGGCCACCGGCGAGACGACGCAGGTTTTCACCGATATGGGCGGTGAGCTAATCCTCACCAACCCTCGGTTTTTTTCCGAGTGGAAAGATAAATACGGCCTATCATGAGGGATGCGGTGTACATCGTCGGTGATACGGTCATCTCCCCCTTGGGGATGGGAAGTGAACTCAATTTCCAACGACTGCTTGACGGACATATGGCCATTGCTCCGGTTATGGATGTGCACTTATGCGACCATCCCATCCATGTAGCCCGGATAGCCGATGAGCCCTGGACAAGCCTTGTCCGCGATGCAGCGCGTTACACACGGCTAGAAAGGCTATTCATTCTCGCCTTGCAAAGGCTCATCGATGAACAAGGCATTCCACTGGATAGCAGCACCTTGGTGGTCCTCTCTACCACCAAAGGCAACATTGGGCTGTTGGGCAATCCGGCAAGCACCTTCGCACAGCAACGGACCAGCCTCACCGCCATGGCGGCAGCCATCCGGCATTATTTCGGGTTCGAAAACCCGCTCATTCCCGTCTCTAATGCTTGTATATCCGGCTCACTGGCCATCGCTGTAGCCCGGCGGATGCTCTGCTATGGTGGCCGCTACCAACGGGCCATCGTGGTAGGGGGCGACGAGCTATCGAAATTTATCGTATCGGGATTTGACGCATTCCAGGCGCTGGCCGACGAGCCCTGCCGGCCGTTTGACCGCGACCGGAAAGGGCTGAACCTGGGCGAAGCCGTGGCAGCGGTTTACCTTACTACCGAACCGGTAGCCGGTGCCATGAAGATTGCCGGCGTGGGTACCTTCAACGATGCCAATCACATATCGGGGCCCTCCCGTACGGGCGAGGGGCTTTACCTGAGCATCCAACGCGCCATGGGCGAAGCCTCAACGGTGACACCCGACTTCATTTCTGCCCATGGCACAGCTACGCCCTATAACGATGAGATGGAAGCGATTGCCTTCCAGCGGTGTGGTTTATCAACCACACCGGCACATAGCCTAAAAGGGTATTTTGGCCATACCTTGGGGGCCAGCGGCTTGCTCGAAACCGTCATGGCCATCCATTCGGTGAAAAACAACCGGCTGATCCCATCAGTCGGATTTGTGCACCAAGGCACCAGCCAGCAGTTGAACCTCATCACGCAGCGCACGCAGCGGCCGCTCCGCGCCTTCCTGAAAACTGCCTCGGGCTTTGGTGGCTGTAATATAGCGACGATGTTCCAAAACGTGTGACGCATGGAAAGACACAGCCACAGTATCCGATCGTATTGTACCATCCGCGGGCGTACCATCCATATAAACGGTCATCTTTTTTTTGCTGCCGACCCTACCATACCGCTGGGTGACTTCCTCAAATTGGCCTACCGGCAGCTGGCCATCGACTATCCGAAATTCCATAAGATGGATGGCCTCTGCAAGGCCATGTTTATCGCCGCAGAGCTTATCGTTCGTGAATCGGGCCCCTATGAACGCCATGCCCCGCTCATATTCGCTAACCGATCATCCAGCTATTTATCCGACAGCCGGCATGCCAACGATATTTTCCGGATAGACGATCCGGTAGTCAGCCCGGCGACATTCGTCTATACGTTGCCCAATATCGCGCTGGGCGAAATCAGTATCCGCCACCAATTGCAAAGCGAGAATGTTTTCTTTATTTTTGACAGCTATTTGCCCGAGTTTCTCGTGCCGTACGCCAATGCAACATTAGGTGGGCAGGATGCCGCAAGCAGCGCGCTATGTGGGTGGGTGGAGGTAACCGACGGAACTTGCGACCTCTTGGTATACCGTATTGAGCCGTCGGGGCGGTGGCCGCATAACGTGGAACAATTGAAAAGATTATACAACGAAGAAGATGAGTGAACTGACACAAGAGCTGAAAGCTAAAATCATTGCGCAATTGAACCTCGAGGATCTGACCGTCGACGATCTGGACGATCAGACGCCGTTATTCGGCGATGGGCTCGGGCTGGATTCCATTGATGCGCTGGAGCTCATCGTGATGCTCGACAAAAGCTATGGCATCAAGCTTGCGGACCCGAAGGAGGGCCGGAAAGTTTTTGAAACCATTCAAACCATGGCCGACTTTATCGAAGCCAACCGAACATGAGTGTACCTGACCGGATTGCCATTTCTGGCATGGGAGCCATCTCGGCCATCGGGGAGGACGTCTCGTCCAACCACAGGTCGCTGCGTGCGTCCCACCACGGCATCGTCCCCATCCGGCAATTAGACACCCCCCACAGGGACAAGCTGTTGGTCGGCGAAATAGCCATATCAAACGATCAACTGGCTGAAAGAGTGGGTGTCGCCGGAGACGACGCCTATACACGAAGTACCTTACTGGCATTGTTGGCTGCGAAAGAAGCGACTGCCGCCATAGACCTGTCCGACGGCAGCCGAACAGGGCTTATCTCTGCCACTACCGTGGGCGGCATGGATGCTACCGAACGCTATTACGAGGATTACCTGGCAACAGAGACACACCGGCATTTTATCCCAACGCATCCATGCGGCTACGGCACCGAACAGATCGCCCGCCACCTCGGGATAACCGACTATGTGACCACCATCAGTACCGCTTGCTCCTCGGCGGCCAACGCCATCATGCTGGGCGCCCGGATGATCAAGGCCGGGCTGCTCGATCGCGCCGTCGTAGGCGGCACCGACTGCCTGTCGCGTTTTACCATCAACGGGTTTAACTCACTCATGATCTATACCGACGGCCATTGCCGCCCCTTCGACGAGCACCGCAACGGGTTGAACCTCGGCGAGGCAGCGGCCTATCTGGTATTGGAGCGCGCAGCGCTGGTTGCTAGGCATTCGAAAGCCCCCTTGGCCTACCTCTCGGGCTATGGCCATGCCAATGACGCATTCCACCAAACCGCCTCTTCCGACAACGGGGAGGGCGCCTACCTCGCCATGAAGCAAGCGCTTGAGGTAGCCGGCTTGGATGCTGGCGCGGTGGGCTATATCAATGCCCATGGTACCGCTACACCCAACAACGACCTTGCAGAAGGACAAGCAATGCTCCGCATCTTTGGCACCGCTGAAGCGATCCCTATGTTCAGTTCCACAAAAGCATTCACCGGCCACACGCTGGCGGCCGCCGGCGCAATTGAGGCGGTATTTTCCGTATTGGCTCTACAGCACCAGGAAGTTTTCGCTAACCTGAATTTTTCAGAGCCCATTGCGGCGTTGGGTATCGTGCCCCAAACCACACAGCGACACGCGACCCTCAACCACGTGCTGTCCAATTCATTCGGATTCGGGGGTAACTGCAGTTCCCTGTTATTTTCAAAAGCCCATGATTAAGCCCATTTATATCCATGGGGTGGCTGGCATTTCCATACAGCCGACCACTGAACCCGGCTATTTTTTCGACAGCATACAGTCCTATACGCAAAACCCCGTACCCGCACGCGACCCTGATTATAAAGCGCTGATCCCCGTGCTGCAACTACGCCGTATGAACAAGAGCATGCGTATGGCCATTTTCACTGCGCAATTGGCATTGCTGGACGCCGGCCGTACAACGGTCGATGCTGTGATCACCGGGTCGGGATTGGGTTGCCTACGCGATTCCGAGCGCTTCGTGGAATCCTTGTTGACTGACGAAGGGGAGGCTTTGAACCCCACGCCCTTTATCCAATCTACGCATAACATGGCCGCCGCCGCCATTGCGCTGGCCCTCAAATGCAAGGGCTACAACATGACCTATGTCAACAACGCCAACTCATTCGAGTCGGCGCTGCTTGATGGCATGGTCTATCTGGATGAGCATCCCGACGCCACCATCCTGTTGGGCGGAGTGGATGAACTTGGGGAACGTACGACGCTGTTTTGGGACATGGCAGGTTACCTAAAAAATGGGGAGGTGGCCATACCTACCCCGCTAAACGACCCAACTCCCGGCGAAATCGCTGCCGAGGGCGCAACGTTTTTCGTGGCCTCACGACAGGCAGGCCCAAAGGCAATGGGACAAGTCACCGCCGTTGAGACATGCATCGAAACCGACGACAGTACAGCCTTTGTAAGCCATTTCCTGCAAAAAAACGGATTAAACACCGACTCGATAGATGCCGTGCTGTTGGGATATAACGGCGATTCTCGTTTTGACGGTATTTACCGGAACGTAGCGCAGGCGCTGTTTACCAGGATACCCATCGTGGGTTTCAAACACGTGCTGGGCGAATACGACACGGTGGCTGCCGCTGCGCTGGCATTGAGCCTTCAGCTCCTTGGCGAGCAAAGCATTCCCACAGCACTCCAATTGGATGGCCCACAGCCGCAACGGCTAAAACGCCTGCTGATTTATACCCAGCGGCGCGGCAGGAACCATGGGCTGATGCTCGTGGAACGGTAGTGGCCTTCGGCAAACGACGGCTACCGTCTATTGGGAAAAAACGCTTAAAACCTGAAAGTTGTAACAACCTTCACTGTTTCTCATCCAAGAATGGTAAACTTGCAGTATGTTTAGCCATTAACATACAACTAAGTACTATTAACATCGTATAGCACAATGAATAAAATCTTCACCATTTCCACCGTAGTGGGTGTGTCGCTCGCCATAAGCAGCATGGCAACCGCCCAAAACCGCATCGAATTCAAGGAATTTGAGCTTGACAACGGCCTGACCGTAGTGATGCACCGGGACAACACCACTCCTATCGTAGCCGTATCGGTGATGTACCACGTGGGCTCCAAAAACGAAAATCCCGAGCGCACCGGCTTTGCCCATTTCTTTGAGCACCTGCTTTTCGAAGGTACCGAAAACATTGGCCGGGGTGAATACATGAAAAAAATCGAATCCATCGGCGGCACGCTCAATGCATATACATCGAACGATGTGACCTACTACCACGAAGTGGTGCCGGCAAACTACCTCGAAACCGCCCTGTATATGGAAAGCGAACGGATGCTCCACGCCAAGATCGATACCATTGGCGTAGAGACACAGCGCAGCGTGGTCAAAGAGGAAATGCGACAACGCATAGATAACCAGCCGTACGGGACGATCCTGCAGGAGACCTTCAAGCGGACACATTTGGTGCATCCTTACAAATGGCCCGTAATCGGCTCAATGGAACATCTGAATGCCGCAACGCTCGATGAGTTCATGCAGTTTTACAGAACTTATTACGTACCCAACAATGCGGTGCTTTCCATAGCGGGCGACATTGATTATGACGAAACCGAAGCGTGGGTACGGACGTATTTCAGCGAGATACCCGTAGGCATCGGCACCATCAACCGGCCAACGGTAATCGAACCCCGGCGCACGGAAGAAACACGCGATGTGGTATATGACAACATCCAACTGCCCGCAGTTATCCAGGCTTATAACCTGCCGCCCAAAAAACATAAGGACAGCCATGCACTGAGCATGTTATCCACCTATCTCACCGGCGGGAAAAGCTCCCTGCTGACCAAAGAAGTGGTAGACAAGCAGCAGAAGGCGGTAGCATTGGCTGCGTTTCCGCTAGACTTGGAAGATGGCGGCGTATTCTTATTATATGGAATTGCGAACATGGGCGTATCTGCCGACTCACTCGAGCACGCTATAGACGAACAATTGGAAAAAGTGATTGCCAACGGCATATCCGAGGACGATTTCCAAAAGTTAAAGGCACAGGTTGAAAACGATGTGGTAAGCCAACATGCCTCCGTGGCCGGCATCGCGGAGAGTTTAGCCAACGCCAAAACGTTTTTTGGCGATGCCAACGAAGTAAATAGGGAAATGGACAAATATAACCAGGTATCGCGCGCCGACATCCAACGTGTAGCCGAGGAATACCTCGGTAAAAACGGACGGGTGGTGCTATACTACCTCCCTAAACCCGCCAATGGCGAATAAGTACCCAACCCGTAAGTAATGACCATAAAAAAGACGACAATGAATAAGATCAGCATATTATTTTTGGTGGCCTGGTGCAGCATGGCAACCGCTTTTGCACAAGTAGACCGCAGCAAATACCCGGAGCCCGGCCCGGCTCCGCAGATCAATATCGGCAACCCCGCTACCTTCACATTACCAAACGGTCTCAAGGTGTTCGTGGTGGAAAACCACAAGTTGCCACGCGTTACGTACTCATTGGTGTTGGACCGTGACCCGATTCTGGAAGGAGATAAGGCTGGACTCACCTCCTTCGTGGGCGACATGCTTATGGGTGGCACCACCACACGCAGCAAAGATGAG
This sequence comes from Parapedobacter sp., assembly GCF_053550995.1. Lineage (NCBI taxonomy): Bacteria > Pseudomonadati > Bacteroidota > Sphingobacteriia > Sphingobacteriales > Sphingobacteriaceae > Parapedobacter > Parapedobacter sp. The sequence goes on along the minus strand of NZ_JBMQOC010000131.1, from coordinate 13,268 downwards.
CTGGATGAAGCCATCGACCGCATCGGCGCCCACATCAGTGCATCATCGACCTCGGCCAATGCTTCTTCGTTGAAAAAGTACAACGACCAGCTGCTCGATCTTTTTGCCGACGTATTGTTTAACCCCGCTTTTCCACCATCCGAATTGGATAAGCTGAAGAAGCAGGCGATCTCCGGACTGGCCGCAGCGAAGGAAGACCCCAACAGTATCGTCGGGGTGGTGCGGAATGCGGTGATGTACGGCAAGGACCACCCCTATGGGGAGACGGAAACCGAGAAGACCGTGGGCAATGTGCAGGTAGACGATATCAAAAGCTATTACAACACGTACTTCAAACCGAATATTGCTTACCTGGCCATTGTAGGAGACATTACTGCCTCGGAAGCGAAAAAGCTGGTAAACACCTATTTCTCGAACTGGAAACGTGGTGACGTACCCAAACATGAATGGCCCTTACCCCAAGCACCCACCGGCAACAAGGTCGTGCTCGTGAACCGCCCGGCAAGTGCCCAATCGGTCATTAACGTGGGATATCCCCTTGCATTGAAGCCCAATAATCCTGATGTCCTTGGGGTATCGGTGGTGGCCGACATTTTGGGAGGAGGGGCTTCTGCAAGGCTCTTCCAAAACTTACGCGAAGATAAAGGATACACCTACGGTGCCTACGGCAGCATCAATCCGGACGAACTAGTGGCCCGGTTAAACACCAGCGCCAGTGTGCGCAATGCCGTAACCGATAGTGCCACACAAGAGTTCATCCACGAACTGAAGCGCATCGGCGAGCATACGATTACCCAAAAGGAACTCGATCTGGCCAAGGCTTCCCTGGCAGGCCGTTTCGGCCGGTCGCTGGAGCAACCATCCACCATCGCGCGGTTTGCCATCAACACCGAGTTGCAAGAGCTACCCAAAGATTATTACCAAAACTATCTCAAAAACCTGGATGCCCTGACGCTCGCCCAGGTCAACGCCATTGCCACCAAATATGTACATGGCGACAATGTGCAGATTACCGTGGTGGGTAAGACCGATGACTTCGCCGACCAAATGGCCCGTTTCGGCGACGTGCAATATTACACGGTTACTGGCGAACCGGAGGTGAAGGTGGCCATTACAGATGCCAGCATAACGGCGGAGGGTGTGATCGCGAAATACCTCGAAGCCATCGGCGGAAAGGACAAGCTGACCGCCGTGAATACCATCAGAATAGGAAGTGAGGCGGAAATACAGGGAATGACCATCACCATGGAACAGTTGGTGGATAAGACCAAACAGATTGCGGTACAGAACACAAAGCTGGGGCCGCAGCTACTGTCTAAAGTTGTGGTCACCCCCGATCAGGTAACGGTTACTTCACAGGGACAATCGCAGGAGCTGCAGGGGGAAGCCGCCGCTCCCTTCCAATCGCTATTGCTCATTTTCCCCGAACTCACATATACTTCGGATGATGTGTTACTTGAGTTGGATGGCCTCGTTAAGGTAAATGATGAAGACGCGTACAAGTTGAAGGTGACCCGAGGGACCGATACGTCGGTGGATTACTTCAGTGTAGCATCGGGCCTCAAGCTGAAATCGGAAAGTGAACTTTCGGGGGAAATAACCATCGAGGAATATGCGGCTTACGACGGCATACAGTTGCCCGGAACGGTCTCCATCGTCAATAAAATGATGCCCATGCCGTTAAAAGCGGTGACCAAAACAGTTGCCATCAATGGCGACATCAGCGAGGACGAACTGAAGTAGGTTAAAACCGGATGAACTCGTCGAGCTGCTCGTTGGTAAACCTCAGGGTATCCCCACGATAGAGGTTTCCCTGGTCATCGAGCTCTTGGAAGATATGCGGAATATGGATGCGCAGGGGCATTACTTGCAGGCGTACGTAGTGGCACACACCCGTGAAATGGTCGACCCCGCGTACGTTGCCATACCTACCGCTTGACAGCCCCACCAGCGCCGCTTTTTTATTGAAGAAGCTGTTGGGAAACTGGCAGGCATCAACGAATGTCTTCAGTATGCCCGGGAAGCTTCCATTATATTCGGGGATAATAAAAATGAATTTTTCGGTCGCCGTGACCTGATCCTGATAAGGTTGGAAAGCGACGCTTCGATTTTTATACATATCCGCCCCGATAAAGTCGGACGACAGGTCAGCAAGCGAAAGAATATGCGAATCGACGCCCCGTTCCGTAAGTTTCTGCTGATAATAAGTGGCCAGTTTAAACGTATTACTATGTGGGCGGTTCGTACCGGATATGATGGTTATCATAATGGATTAAATTAAAAAAGCGTATCTTAGCCCGTCGCTTTCGCAGTTACTAAAATGCTCAAAAGTACGAATTAATGGATACTTTTGGGGGGCGAATTAAAAAGAGCGCTAATTTTTCATCACCCATGGGTAAAATCATTGCAATAGCTAATCAAAAAGGAGGGGTGGGTAAAACAACGACCTCCATCAATTTGGCAGCCAGCTTGGCTGTGCTTGAATATAAGACGTTACTGGTCGATGCGGATCCGCAGGCCAACTCAACATCGGGAATAGGCTTTGACCCGCGTACGGTCAAAGCCAGCGTGTATGAATGCTTGGTCAATGACCTCAGTCCACGGGAAGCCATCCAACATACGGACACGCCCAATCTCGATTTGCTACCTGCCCATATCGACTTGGTGGGTGCCGAGATTGAGATGATCAACCTCCACGAACGGGAATATAAAATGCGGCGCATTTTGGACGAGGTGAAAGACGAATACGATTTCATCGTGATTGATTGTTCACCTTCATTGGGTCTCATCACCATCAATGCCCTGTCGGCTTCCGACTCGGTCATCATCCCCGTGCAATGCGAGTACTTTGCGCTCGAAGGGTTAGGAAAGTTACTCAACACCATTAAAATCGTGCAGAACCGGCTCAACACGGCCTTGGAAATCGAAGGCATCCTCCTGACGATGTACGACGTGCGCCTGCGGCTTTCCAACCAGGTGGTCGAAGAAGTCCGTACCCATTTCAATGACCTCGTGTTCGATACCATCATCCAGCGCAACACGCGGCTGAGTGAGGCACCTAGCTTCGGCATTGCCGTCATCATGCATGACGCGAACTGCAAAGGGGCCATCAATTACCTGAACCTAGCGCGGGAAATCCTTGAAAAAAACAACCTCAATAAAGAAGAAACAGCACACATAAGCGTATAGTAAACCATGGCAGCACAACAACGGAAAATAGGTCTGGGTAAGGGATTAAGTGCGTTGCTTGATGATTCCGAAGAGGTAACACACCGGTCGGGCGAAAACAAAGGGGTGGGCGATGTGAAAGCGCAACGCGTACCTGCCGGTATCAGCGCGGTCGCTATTTCCCAGATCGTCGTTAATCCATTCCAGCCACGAACGGACTTCGACGAAGAGGCACTGCGTGAGCTGGCAGATTCCATCAAACTCCAAGGGCTGATACAACCGATTACGGTGCGCCAAGCGGGTCGGGGCACGTACCAGCTCATCAGCGGCGAACGCCGCCTCCGCGCTGCCAAACTCGCGGGCCTTACCGAAATACCTGCCTATGTGCGAGCCGCCAATGACCAGCAGATGCTCGAAATGGCGCTCATTGAAAACATCCAGCGGGAGAACCTCAACGCCATGGAGGTCGCATTGAGTTTCCAACGGATGATTGAGGAGTGCAACCTCCGGCAGGAAGAACTCGGTGAACGCGTGAGCAAAAACCGGTCGACGGTAACCAACTATCTGCGATTACTGAAGCTTCCTCCCGTCATACAGGCGGCCATCCGCGATGGACAACTCAGCATGGGCCACGCCCGGGCATTGATCAACGTGCCCGAGATCGACAAACAGCTTTATATTTTCAGGGAGATTGTCAAAAAGGGGCTTTCCGTGAGGAAAACGGAAGAACTGGTACGAGACATACAGGGGCTTTCCAATAGGGGAAATGCCAAAACCACGAAAAATACGCCGCTGTCTTTTCAATACCAGAAGGTGGAAGACGATCTCGCGTCAAAATTCTCCACGCGGGTGCGGCTGAAAGCCCCTGATAAAAAAGGGCGGGGCGCCATCGAAATCCCCTTCCATTCGGAAGATGACTTGAACCGAATTCTCGAATTATTAGACTGGTGATGAATCGATTGCTTATTATCTTGCTGCTCGCTTGGGTATCCGTCGGCACGGTCCGTGCACAGGAGCCCGATAGCCTTCAGCGTGATAGCATCGCGAAGCCGGTGGATAGCTTAGCTGCCGCCAAAGTGGATACCACGGCCGGTGAAACCCGAAAGGAACGGCGGCAGCGGGAAAAACGTGAACGGGAAGCGGCTGAACAAGCCCAGGTGGTGTTCAAGGATTCGGCGCGCCTGGCACTAGAGGCCATGTCTAATAGACCCTGGAAACAATCGCTGATGGTACCCGGCTGGGGGCAGATTACCAACGGCGGCTGGTGGTGGCTCAAAGTACCGGTGATTTATGGGGGCTTCGTGAGTGCGGTACTGGTGTTTGAGTTCAACAACCGATATTACCATGACATCTTGGGAGAAGTGCAGTACCGCATTAACAATAACCACGCAATTCCGCCAGAAACGAAATACCCGCAACTTGGAGCCGGTAGCCAAACAACGGACTATATGATTACTGCAAAGGACTATTACCGACGAAACCGCGATCTCACCGTACTGGTTACACTCGGTTGGTGGGGGCTCCAAGCCGTGGAGGCCTATGTTACCTCCATGCTCAAACACCGATGGGAAATAGACGACGACCTGGCATTTAACATTGCTCCTACCCTATTGGCCAACCCCGGCTCGTCGTGGGCATACCGATCCCAACCCTATACGATTGGCGTGAAGGTAGGTCTTAGATTTTAGGCAACAAACAATAGACAATAGACATACGACTAACATGAACATCGCATTACTCGGATACGGCAAAATGGGGCAGCTTATCGAACGCTTTGCCCAAAAGCGTGGCCACCATATCCACCTAATCGTGGATGAAAACAACCGCGCGGACATCGTAGCGGCCGACTTGGCGGGTGCCGATGTGGCCATCGACTTCAGCAGGCCGGAAGCTGCGGTAGCCAACATCGAGTTATGTTTTGCTGCCGATGTACCTATCGTGGTGGGTACCACGGGCTGGTATGGTCAGCTCGATACGGTAAAAAAACGGTGCTTAGACGGTAACAAAACACTACTCTATGGTTCTAATTTCAGTATAGGGGTTAACGTGTTTTTCCACATCAACAAGATGCTGGCAGCCACAATGAACCCATACAAGCAATACGACGTACAAGTGGAGGAAATTCACCATACGCAGAAACTGGATGCGCCAAGCGGTACGGCCATCACGATCGCTGAGGGTATTATCGAACACAATGATGGGAAGACCGGATGGATCAACAACCTCATCGGTGAAGGTCACGAGGCCGTTCCGAAAACAAACGAGCTGCTCATAGAAAGCCATCGCATCGATGAGGTGCCCGGCACCCATACGGTGCTCTACAGCTCGGAAGTAGACCAGCTCGAATTCAAGCATACCGCCCATAGCCGCGCTGGCTTCGCCTTCGGGGCCGTGGTGGCGGCAGAATGGGTGCAGGGCCGGAAGGGATTTTACCAAGTGACCGAAATGTTTAACTTTGGCGGGCACATTTAATAGAAAACTAGTAAACGTTTACAATACAAAAACCTAATATATGGGATATATTGTTTTTACCATCATCCTTATCCTCGTCCATTTCGGGCTTTGGAAACTTTTCGTTAAAGCCGGCCGCCAAGGCTGGGAGTCGCTGATACCCATCTACCGCGAATATGTCATCACCAAAATAACGGGGCATCCCGGGTGGTGGATTGCGTTGCTGCTTATCCCGATTGTGAATATCTTCATTTTCTACGGCCTGTACCTCGATTTGGTCAAATGCTTCGGCAAGCGTCGGTTTTGGGAGTATGCGGCGACGGTATTGGTGCCATTCGTGGTATTGCCGTGGTGGGGTAACGACCCGAAGGTAACTTACTTGGGGCAGTCGGCCACCGCCGATTTTAAGGAGAAATATCCCTATAAGAAATCCGTTGCACGCGAGTGGGCTGATGCCATCGTATTCGCCGTTGTGGCTGCAACGCTCATCCGGGGGTTCCTCATTGAAGCCTATATGATCCCCACGGGCTCGATGGAGAAAAGCCTGCTGGTAGGCGACTTCCTGTTTGTGAGCAAGTTGAACTATGGCCCCCGGGTACCGATGACTCCCGTGGCCTTCCCTTTCGCCCACCACACCATGCCGCTTGTTGGCGGTAAAGCTTACTGGGAGGGCATAAAAATCGGATATCACAGGCTGCCGGGCTTCCAGGAGATCGAACGCAACGATGTGGTGGTGTTCAACTATCCCATGGAGGCCGACGCACCCTTCAACCGCCCCATCGACAAACGTGAAAATTACATCAAACGTGCCGTGGGCATTCCAGGTGATACCATTTCACTGCGCGGAGCCAACCTGTATGTAAACGGGGAGCCTGGATTCGAACCCCCACATAGCCAAATGGATTATTATGTCTATACCGATGGTACCGGACTGAATCCGCAGCGGCTGCTCGATATGCGGATAGAATACGACCCCTATGCCCGCGAACCCTACCGGCTTTTCCTTACGGAAGAGGCATATGAAGAAGTAAAAAGCTGGGCCAACGTGACGAAGATCGTCCCCAACATCAGGCATCAGGACACCAATGAACCGGGCGTGTTCCCCAGCAACAAGCTGTACCATTGGAACATCGATAACTTCGGCCCGTTGATTATCCCCAAGAAGGGATGGACGGTGAGCCTGGACAGCCTAACGATGCCGCTGTACGAGCGGGCTATTCGCGTATATGAAGGCAATGAGCTGGAAACCCGCGATGACGGCATCTACCTCAACGGCACCAAGGTTGACAGTTATACCTTCAAAATGGACTACTATTGGATGATGGGCGACAACCGCCATAACTCCGAAGATGCACGGACATGGGGCTTCGTACCGGAGGACCATATCGTGGGTAAAGCGCTGTTCGTATGGCTTAGCTGGGACAAAGACGGCTCATTCTTCGACAAAATACGTTGGGAGCGAATTTTCATGGGTATCAAATAGGCCGTGCGTTCCACTGTTATAGCTGACCTTCGCATCACACATCACTAATTTTTTAGTTTTAAAACTATTTTCCATACATTGCCGTTATTATTGATAAGTAGCCGGTGAGTATCACGGCGGTGGCCAATGTAAAGAACAAAATAGTACACATATGAATACTTTAAAATTAGTGATGCTGGGTATGGTTATGCTCATCATCAGCCTGCCGGCCGTCGGCCAGCAGTCCAACACCATCTCGTTATCTGACGAGCAGCCGCAACGTGGTGAAAAGTTGACATTTACTTTCATGCCCGAAGACCCCTCGAAGGCATATGACGCATCGCTGTACGTGTTCCATTCAGCGGGTTTCAACGCGGCAGACCTCCAGATGGATGCGGCGGGTGCTGGCTACAAGGGTAGTTTTTCCCTGCCAGACAGTGCCACGGCGGTACTCATCAGCGTGGCTGAAACCGGTGGTGACAAGAAATGGGGCGCCGCTTACCAAGCGTATGCCGAAGGTAAACCGGTACGTGGATCGTATGGGGCAATGGCCCAGGTCTATAACGGCATGGGCGAATATTTTGCCGGCATTGACCGCGATCCTGCGAAAAGCGTCGAATGGGTAAAGAGAGAGATTACCCATTTCCCAGCGGATGAAAACAAGCATTTCGCCGCGTATATGGGTGCACTGGTGGCCAACAAACAGGTCGATGAAGCTAAGCGGCTGGCGGACGAACGCGCCGCAGTGGCATTCGCGGACGAGGCAAGCGGTGAATCCGATCTCCTGAATGTGGCTAACGGCTACGAATATTATCTGCGCGATAAGTCGACCGCCGATTCATTGAAACATCTTATCGCAACTCGATACCCTGATGGTAAACAAGCCGCTAGCCAAGACCTCGCCGCCTTGCGGGCAGAAGGCGATTACGCCAAGAAGTCAACACTGTTTGACAATTATATCCACACGTACAGCAAGCAGGCATCCTCCAGCCTGCAGCCGGCTTATGTGGCGATGGCCCAAGCCGCGCGGCAAGCGAAAGATTATCCCAAGTTGGACGAATACCTCACGAAGATAGAAAATAAAAGCTCCCGCGCATCGCTGCTCAACCAAGTAGCGTGGCCGCTGGCAGAGGCCGGTGAGGACCTCGATTATGCAGCCGCCAAATCCAAGGAATCGTTGAAGCTGCTGGCCGACATCATTGCCGACCCGACTGATTCGAAGCCGGCTTCCATGACCGAAAGCCAATGGAAGAAAAATGCCGAGTATGGCTACCGCAACAATGCAGATACCTATGCATTGATCCGATATAAGCAAGGCGACATTGCCGAAGCCCTTGACTACCAACGGAAAGCCGTAGGCGAATATAACAGCGCTGAGGTAAACGAACGGTTCGTGCTATTCCTGAAGGACTCGGGCAAGCTCGACGAAGCACAGGCCGCCGCTGAGAAATCGATAGAAAATGGCCAATCCACCGAAACGTTGAAGGGCTACCTAAAGGCCATCTATTCTGATAAAGGCCACGATGACCAAGAGTGGGGAACTTACATGGCCGGACTTGAGGAACGTCATCTGGCCGAAGTCCGTAAGAAACTGATTGCCTCCATCATCAATGAGGAAGCCCCGCAATTTTCATTGGTCAACATGGACGGTGAAACGGTTTCTTCAGCATCACTGAAAGGTAAAGTCTATGTGGTTGATTTCTGGGCTACCTGGTGTGGACCCTGCAAGGCTTCTTTCCCGGGTATGCAACTGGCGGTCGATAAGTTCAAAGACCGCGATGATGTGGCGTTTCTTTTTGTAAACACGTGGGAGAATATCCCCGACCGGGAAGCCAAAGTGAAGCAGTTCATTGCCGACAACCAATATTCATTCAATGTGTTGTTTGACACCGTAGAAGGTGAAGGCAACGACTTTGACGTTGTCGGCGCATATGGTGTAAGCGGTATTCCCACCAAGTTTATCGTCGATAAAAACGGTCGGATCCGTTTCAAAGCCGTGGGCTATTCGGGGTCGCCGGAGGGAGAACTGCAAAAGGTATCCATGATGATTGAGCTTGCCGCCAATCCACCCGCTACGACAGCGGCGGCAATGGAATAAGTTGTTGAGGCACATGGTCATTGCAAATTCAGGAGTTGCCACCGACATAGATGTGGCTGAGGGAAACACAGTGCCCTCAGCCACACGGATGATTTCAATCTGTTCATTCATGTTCGATCGTTATTTTCCCCAAAAACTGACTGTTTGAAAACCGGTGGAGGTTATGCACTGCCACAAAGGCATATACCAGCCATTCGCTGCCGGCAGGTTCATCAAATATATCCACCAACGCCGAACCTATATGGCGAGGGCTCTCGCCCACAAACAGGTGTTTGGTAGATTCTTGATAAGCCACCTCAAACACCCGGTCATCATCAAAGGCCCGGTTTTGGGATGCCCCGGTATTCCACGAGACCCGCAGCTGTCCACCGGTGTACGACGAAATAGAAACCTCCAATAGCCGCCTCAGCTCCATTGAAACACCCAGACCGGTTACAAAAGGGTCACAAAGTAGGTTTACACTGAAAAGTCAATTATATAAAAAATTGACCGACCAGTCAGCTTTTTTGTAACTTGTGCAAAAAGTAAATAATGATCGACGGAATAAACAGTGCTAATACATCGAAGAGCGAAATAAAAATCATCAAGGCTGCATTTGATTTGTTTGCCAATAAGGGTTATGCAGCCACGTCAGTAGAAAAAATCGCCTTCAAAGCCAAGGTTTCAAAAGGCTTGATCTATCATTATTTTGATAGTAAAGAAGCTATACTCAAAGCTGTGTTTTCTTCACTTGTCGAGCGGAGCGGAATCATCAATTCAGCCTCAATAGCCAATGAGCCTCAACAATACCTGAAAAATCTAATCGAACAATCCTTCGAATTTATCACCGGTCAAACGAAACTTTTAAGGTTACTATTGTCCTTGTCCGCGCAACCGGAGGTAGTAAAAGGATTGAAAAAAGAATTGGAAAGCATTCGCAGCCTATTGATGGAGCGGATGGTTGGGGTGTTTAAAAAATTAAGGTATGCACAGCCGGAATTGGAAGCTTACCAATTGATTGCCATCTTCGATGGGGCCGGATTAGGGTACATCACCTTAAAAAGCTACCCAATAAAAGAGCTGCGGGCATTCGTTGAAAAAAAATATAACCTTTAGTTTGATTGAAATGATGGAAGCGACTTCTCTTTTGAGCCAATACGAGCTGGCAAAAAACGACAGCGTGAAGACACTTATTGTCGGTGCGGGGATTGCAGGCATCACTGCCGCCCAGATGTTGCGAAAGGACGGTAAACACCCTGTTCTTATCGAACGACATAAAGGCAACGTACATCCGGGGTATATGCTGGCATTGATGCCCATGGTGGATACGGTCTTTGATGATTTGGATGTACGCGACGAATACAGAAAAAGAAGTATTCCGTTTAGCAGGTACGGATTGCACAACCGAAAAGGCAACATGACTCGGATAGATGCGATAGCAAAATTACTGGACCGTTATGGCGATTATCGAGGAATTGCCAGGGGGCAACTATTGGAAACGTTAACATACCATGGTTGCCCCGTTGCTTTCGATACAGTTGTCACTGCAATAAATCAATCTGAAGAAAATACGAGCGTAGATTTCCAATCAGGCAGCGACGACGTTAGGCTGGATTTTGACTTAGTGATTATTGCGGATGGTATACATTCCCAAACGCGTAACATGGTACTGGCAAACCAAAGGGTCGAAATCGTGGACACCCATTGGGGCGGATGGGTTGTCTGGGCGCCGGCAGATGAAGATATGGATATGGGGGAAGAACTCTGGGGTGCTGGATTCTTTTATGGGGTGTATCCGGTAAAAGATAAATTGGGAGTATTTTTGGGTGGCGATCTAAAAGATACAAAAGACGGCAACAAGCCTTTTGTTGCTGCCATAAGAACGAAATTAAAAACCATCGATCCCCGAATGGAACGCTGTTTGGGAGCCGTAGAAAATGCCCAGAATCCTTTTTTTTGGCCATTGGCCGATTGCCGTTGTCCGCAATGGGCTTTTGGAAAAACCATACTATTAGGAGATTCCGCGGCCGGCTTCCTGCCAACAGCAGGCATCGGAGCCGGTATGGCCATGGAATCTGCATGGGTATTAACACGTATGTTGCGCCACGCCCATATAGACAATCTAGGGATTTTGCTCAGTGCCTATGAACAATCTCAAAAGCCAAGGGTAGAATCGGCCCAAGGTTCGTCACGGGGATTGGCGAATATGATGTTCCGGCAAAGCAAATTTTTGGCGCTTTTACGCGACCTACTGATGCACTTTGTGAGTGTAGAGGTGGCTATCAAGCCCATTCGGAAACTAGTTGCTCACCCACCAAAACCCGATGAAATTGCAAATAAAGCCTTAAACATGTAACAACCGGAATATGGCAGCACTAAAAATCAGTGGCAACAATTTCAAAATATACTTAAACGACAAGGCTGGCTTGACCGATGACGAGCTCGGCCTGCTTCCATATGTCCCCAAATCCAAACATATCAAAAAAGGACAACCCCTTGTCGCCGAAGGACAGATATGTAGAGATTATAAAAAGGACGACGAAAGTGGAAATTATAGCATAATTAACTTCTAGCCCAACTGCTCGTTGTATCGCCTAATGGTTTCTTCCAACCCAAGGTACAAGGCGTCGGCAACCAAGGCGTGGCCGATGCTCACTTCCAGCAACCCGGGTATATGCTGGTTGAAGTATCGCAGATTATGCAAATCGAGGTCGTGTCCCGCATTGAGCCCCAACCCCACTTGCTGGGCCACCTTCGCTGCCTCAAGGTAAGGTGCCAAGGCCCGCTCAGGGTTATCCACATAGTCACGCGCGTAAGCTTCCGTATACAGTTCCACCCGATCGGCACCTGTTTCGGCAGCGGCTTCCACCATGGCGGGATCCGCATCGACAAAAATGGAAACCCGTATACCTTCCCCTTTAAACAATGCACACATATCTTGCAGGTACGATCGATGTTTAAGCGTGTCCCACCCATGGTTGGACGTGATCTGTCCCGGATCATCGGGCACCAAAGTGACCTGCGCTGGCTGTGCATCCAATACCAACCGAACGAACTTCTCCTCGCGGCTATTCCCCTCAATGTTCAGTTCGGTATGGATAGCCGTCTTTAGGTCAAACACATCTTGGTAGCGGATATGCCTTTCATCCGGCCGTGGGTGCACCGTGATGCCTTGGGCGCCGAACCGCTCGCATGCCAGTGCGGCTGCCAATACATTGGGGTTGTCGCCACCGCGCGAATTGCGGAGCGTGGCGATTTTATTGATGTTGACGGAAAGTCTAGCCATGGCAATTGTTTTTTATCTAGCAAAGATATAAATTTATTAACTTGCCCGGGATATGGACTTGCAGAGCTTCGACTTCAATTTCCGGTTGCTAGACATTGTCGACATCCTCTTGGTGGCGGTCATCCTATATTACGTTTACAGCCTGATACGGGGCACCATCGCCGTTAATATCCTCATAGGCCTTGGGCTTATCTATGTCATTTTCCTGCTCGTTAAGCAATTCAACATGCACTTGCTCACCGAGATTTTCGGGGGCTTCATCAGTGTGGGTTCGCTGGCCCTCGTGGTGGTTTTCCAGCAGGAGATCCGGCGATTCCTCATCCACATCGGCAAGAACATATCCGTAAGGCGGAAAAATTTCCTCTGGTCGGTTTTTGTCAGTAAGAAGACGGCCGAACACGACCACCATGCACACCTCAAACCTATTATCGATGCCTGCCGTAGCCTATCCAAATCATATACGGGTGCCTTGATTGTATTCGCCAAGTATTTCGACGAAGACTACTACCAAACCAGCGGTGAATACATGGACGCCCATCTATCCAAGCGATTGCTCGAAAGCATTTTCCAAAAAAACAGTCCGCTGCACGACGGTGCCGTGGTCATCGTCGACTTCAAAATCATGACGGCCAGTTGTGTGCTTCCCTTGTCGGAAAGCGAAGACCTACCGCTCCACTTCGGGCTCCGACACCGTGCGGCCATTGGGGTTACGGAGGTAAGCGATGCCGTGGCGGTGGTCGTCTCGGAAGAAACCGGCGAAATATCGTTCGCTAAAGACGGCAATGTCAATATGAACATCAGCCACGAGGAGTTGGAAGAACTGC
>NZ_JBMQOC010000130.1:0-14554 GCF_053550995.1 Parapedobacter sp. | reverse complement strand
GTTTTAAATGAAAGGGTATAGAAGATATGCATAAAAACATTAAAATAGCCATCGTCGAAGACGATGAAAACTTACGGTTCCTGGTAGCTCATCGGCTTGAGTCGGAGAGCTATACCATTGTGCAAACCGGTAATGGCGATGAGGCCGAACAATTGATCTTGGAACAAAAGCCAGACATCGTGTTGCTCGACTGGATGCTGCCCGGCAAGCAGGGGGCAGAAGTGTGCGCTAATCTGCGGAAGGCCGGGTTCAGCAACCTCATCATCATGATGACGGCCAAATCGCAAGATGTAGACAAGATCGATGCTTATAGCTTCGGGGTGTCGGATTACATTACCAAGCCGTTTAGCATGGATGTGCTGGTTGCCATGATCGAAAACAAAGTCAAGTATTTCGTGAACAGCCAAGGAGCCGACCTGTATAGTTTTGGTGAAACCGAACACCATCCCAACATCCATTCGCTGGTTCGAGACGGAAAGAAAATAGAGCTTACCATCTTGGAAAACCGTATTTTACTTTATTTCCTCCAGCACGCCGGCCGCGTTATCAGCCGCGATGAACTGATGCAGGTGGTGTGGGGATACAGCTCCAATGTGAATACGCGGACACTCGATATGCACATTGTGCGCTTGCGCAAGAAAATTGAGCTCAATGCAGACAAACCCGCCTATTTGCAGACGGTGAGGGGCATGGGGTACAAGTTTGTGGATAATCCCACCTAGGTGCCCAAGTATTCCTCGATTTTTTTTGTTTATTAAAAAGTATTGCCTATCTTCGTGATATTCGAGCAAGGCCATACCCACGAACGGTATGGTCTTGCTTCTTTTTTTGACTTTATTTTTAATTCATAATTATGGCAGAATTAACGTATTACAGCAAAGAGGGATTGGAGAAACTCAAAGAAGAGTTGCAGTATCTAAAAACGGAAGGCCGGGCAAAGATAGCCAAAGCCATCGCGGAAGCGCGCGATAAAGGAGACTTGTCTGAAAATGCCGAATATGATGCGGCGAAAGATGCCCAAGGATTGCACGAAGCCAAAATTGCAAAGCTGGAGCAGAGCTTGTCCAATGCGCGCATCATCGATGAGTCTACGTTAGACACATCGAAGGTGTTGGCGTTATCTATCGTGAAGCTCAAGAACGTGAAGAACGGAAGTGTGATGACCTACCAATTGGTCTCTGAAACCGAAGCCGACCTGAAGGCCGGTAAGATTTCGGTCAAGTCGCCCATCGCGCAGGGACTGCTCGGAAAATCCATTGGCGATAAGGCACAGATAGACGTGCCTGCGGGCCAGGTAGAGTTGGAAATCTTAGATATTTCCAGATAGGGAATGTAACGGTTATGTGCGGGTTTGCCATAACCGCACATGCTGACACCATACCGAAGCGGCTGTTTTGCAAACAGCCGTTTTTTTTTACATTTGCAATGACGACGATTTGTTCATTTTCACACATTCAATATGCCTACCATTTTCTCGAAAATCATCGACGGCGAAATACCCGCATTTAAAGTCGCCGAGAGTAATGATTACCTCGCTTTCTTGGATATTAACCCGCTGGCCAAGGGTCATGTATTGGTTATTCCCAAACGGGAAACCGATTACCTATTCGATATTGGCGACGATGAGTACATGGGGCTCTGGATTTTTGCCAAGATTGTGGCGCAGGGCATTAAGCGTGTGTATCCCTGTGAGCGCATTGGCGTGGCGGTGGTTGGGTTGGAAGTTGCCCACGCACATATTCACCTGATTCCCATTGACCACGTGGGCGATATTGATTTCAACCGACCCAAGCTCAAGCTAAGCCAGGAGGCATTTGCCGAAAGCGCAGAAGCCATAAAACAAGCCATTCTTGAAATAACCCAAGGTTAGCCCCAGGCGACATAAAGTGTTTTGGCGGTAAGGGCAATTTGTGTAAGTTTGTAACAGATAGCTATGCAAGAGTTCTGGGATTCTTTTTCACAATTGCTTGATGCGGAAGCATTATTGATGTCTGGAGGTTTCTATCTTGTCATATTTGTCGTTTTTGCTGAAACCGGCCTTTTTTTTGGCTTTTTCCTTCCTGGCGATTACCTGTTGTTCCTGGCGGGGCTTTTCTGTGCCTCCGGCATGTTGAATGTGGATATCGTGACCCTGTGCCTCGGGCTTTTCGGTGCCGGCGTTTTGGGCAATTTTACCGGTTATTGGTTCGGTTGGCGAACGGGGCCCATGCTCTTTAAACGGAAGGACACATGGATCTTTAAGCGGCGTTATGTGGTAATGGCCGAAGAATTTTACCATAAGTATGGGGGGACGGCGTTGATTATCGGTCGTTTTGTGCCGATAATACGTACATTTGCACCGATATTGGCAGGTATTGTACAACTTAATTTCCGTAAATTTGTATGGTATAACCTTTCGGGATGTGCGGTTTGGGTACTGACACTAACCTTGTCGGGTTTTTTTTTGGGGCGTCAATTTCCCCAGATCACCCATTATATTGAGTATATAATTGTAGGATTTATCGCCATTTCATTTACACCAATTTTGATTGCGTTGATCAGGAGGAAGCTGCAACACAATAAAAAAGAGGTAGAAACAAAGAAACAATAACCCTAATCGCTATCCAGCATGAGCATATCGCACCCGTGGCATGAAGTGTCCCCTGGCGATGACGTCCCGTCGTCGGTCAACGCTATTATCGAAATTCCCAAGGGATCAAAAGCTAAGTACGAAATAGATAAAGAAAGCGGCTTGATCAAGTTAGATCGAGTGCTGTTTTCGTCAGTGATGTATCCGGCCAATTATGGTTTTATCCCGAAAACTTACTGTGACGATAAGGATCCGCTGGATATTTTGGTGCTCTGCTCGGTGGATGTTTATCCGATGAGCATCATTGAGGCTAAGGTAATCGGCGTGATGCATATGATAGACAATGGCGAGCAGGACGATAAAATCATTGCCGTTGCCAAGAACGATATGTCGGTCAACTACATCAACGACCTATCCGAATTGCCGCCCCACACCATGAAGGAAATTGTTCGTTTTTTCCAGGATTATAAAGCGTTGGAGCGGAAAAATGTGACCATAGAACGTCTCTTCGGTCGTTCGTATGCCTATCAGGTTATCCAAGAAAGCATCGATTTGTACCAGAAGGAATTTGCTAACCTAACGATGACTTAATGGGCTGGGAAATTTTTTGGACATTTTTTCTGGTTTTTGCAAACGGCTTTTTTGTGGCGGCCGAATTTGCAATCGTTAAAGTCCGGGCTTCCCAGATCGAAATCAAGATTAAGACAGGGAGTCAAGTGGCCCTTGTAGCGAAACACATCACGAGCCACCTCGATGGCTACTTGGCGGCTACCCAACTGGGAATCACCATATCATCCCTCGCGCTCGGTTGGATTGGGGAGGCTGTGATGACCGATATCGTCACGTCGGTTTTCGGACTGTTCAATGTCGAACTCACGGGGGGCGTGGCCAAGAATCTTGGCCATGTGCTAGCGTTTAGTATCATTACGGTGTTGCACATTGTATTCGGTGAACTGGCACCTAAATCCATTGCGATCCAGCGACCCGTGGGCACCACGATGGGCATCGCCTTGCCCCTTCGGTTTTTCTATCTGCTATTCCGCCCCATTATATGGGTGTTGAATGGTTTTGCCAATATGCTGCTCCGGCTCATGGGGTTCCAGGTTAACGTTGGCGAAGCCCACCACTCGTCCGAAGAGCTGCAATACCTGCTCGACCAAGGACGGGAGAGCGGCGCCTTGGATATGGTTGAACACGAGCTGATCAAGAACGTCTTTGATTTCAACGAACGCATCGTTAAGAACATCATGGTACCACGTACCAAAATATCGGCCATCGAGATGAACTGCTCGGGCCGGGATATCATTGACCGCATCACCAACGAAGGGTACTCCCGGATCCCTATTTACGACGACAATATCGATCAGATCATCGGCATCGTACACACTAAGGATATCTTGCCGATCCTGGCCAATGGGAAAGAACTTGTGCTTAGGAACATTATCCGTAAGCCTTATTTTATTCCGGAGACCAAGAAGATCAATGATCTCATGGCTGAATTCCAACAGAAACGTATACAGATAGCCATCGTGTTGGATGAATTCGGCGGTACGGCGGGGATGGTGACCCTGGAGGATATCGTAGAGGAACTGGTAGGGGAGATCCAAGACGAATACGATGAGGAAACACCTATTGTCGAAAAAATATCCGATACGGAATACATGGTGGATGCGAGTGCCAACGTACATGATGTCAATGAATTTTTACCGGCAGAATTGCCGGAGAGCAGCGACTACGATACCATTTCAGGATTGGTAAGTGATTTGTTCGACAAGATACCGGATGTTGGGGAGCATACCGAGTTCCACGGATATAATTTCATCATCATGAAAAAGACGCAACAGAACATCGAGTTTGTGAAACTGGAGTTGATTGCCCTGTCTGATGATGAGGATGAAGAGTAACGTTCAGCGATTTGCACCTTTTTTATACGCCAGACATACAGCCGCAGCATACGGCCTTTATCCTGAATGAGGAAGAAAGCAAGCACGCCGTGCGTGTCCTCCGCCTATCGGCCGGACAGCAAGTCCAATTAATAGATGGGAGGGGTGGACGATATACGGCCGTGATGGCCGATGCCCATCCCAAACGGGCGGTGCTTGAGATCGTGGCGGTTAGGGCCAGCGAAGGAAACCACCCCTATCATCTGCACATTGCCATTGCGCCTACCAAGAACATGGATAGGATGGAATGGTTTCTAGAGAAAGCTACCGAGGTTGGGGTAGACGAGATTACCCCGATAATCTGTGACCACTCGGAACGGACAACGGTGAAAGCGGAGCGTTTGCATAAGGTTGCTGTTGCAGCGATGAAACAATCGCAACGTGCCTACCTGCCACAGGTGAACCCGGCTATTGATTTTGCTGCGTTCGTGGAGCGGGAGCTGCCGGGGAAGCGCTTCATTGCGCATTGCGCGGACGGCGATAAAAAATACTTCAGCCAATTATTGAAACCGGGAGAATCGGCAACCGTACTTATCGGCCCCGAGGGTGACTTCAGCACGGCAGAGATCGATGCCGCTATCCGCAGGGGCTTCATACCAACGACCTTTGGCCCTATGCGGCTACGTACCGAAACGGCGGCGTTGGTGGCGTGTGTGGAGGCGCATTTGCTCCACATCGATTTCGTGGGGAACTAATGGTCTAGATCAGTTCTGCATCCAGTATCTGGATTTCGGCGTTACCCTCTTGGGTATTCGAATTCAGGTGTACCGTGCCCTTGATCTTGATGGGCTCTTCCGTAAACCGCACTTTCTTCCCTTTTTTCATGAAAATCTCGACCATGGGAGGGACCTCGCCCTGCCCGCAGAACATGCACTGCATAATGGGCAATACCGAAAGCATGAATGTCTCATGGTCGCGCCCACCGTTCATCGGCACAAGATAACCGGGCAGCGTAACCGTTTTCTTATCGATGGCTTTCAACTCATCAGGAAAGTGGGGGGTATATATGGTCTGGTTATCCTTGTGGGTTACCTTATACATCAGCGTGTTGATCTTTTCCCAAGTGTCGTTCATCATGGGCGTATGGTCGGGGACTTGCCCGAAAAGCTCGTCTTGTTGTGCGTGGGCACCGTATATACCGATGGCCATGAATGCGATGATGATCAGTTTCTTCATTGTATGTGTCTAATTTCCTGCTAACGTTTGTGATATCGATGTCCGGTACGCTTTCATCGCCGGGATTACCGCGGCTACAAAGCCAATGGCAACGCCGATAACGACAAGAACCGCTTCCTGCGGTAATAGGCGAAACACGTCGACGAACGAGGCCGTTTCACCCGTGCTGGCACCGATAAGATAAAGTGCGGTATGGCCGATCACAATGCCCGCCAGCGCGCCCACAAAGGTAAGCAATATTCCTTCTGCAATTACTATACCGAAGAGTTTGGCTTGTGAAGCGCCTAATGTACGCATGACGGCGAGGTCGTATTTACGGCTTTTAAGTGCATTGTATAAACTGATGAACACGCTGAGTGCTGCCATGAACATAATTACATAAGCCAGTACTTGGAGGGAGTCGATACCTATGCCCAACAACGAAAAGAGACGCGCGCTTTCCAATGCCGGTGACGCGGCTTGCATCGACGAATGCTGGTTTACCAGTCGTGGGAACATCCCTATGGCTGCCGGATTGCTGTATTGGATGAGCATGCTGGTGATCTCGCGCTCTCCGGACCCGATATCACCCATTATACTTTTTACCAGTTCGGGTTCGTCGGCTTGCCCGTTTTCCGACGGATCACCATCCGTATGCTGCTCGCCGTGGTGATGTTCGTGCTCTTCAACGCCCGCCAAATCGTGGTCATGTTCATGTGCAGGGTCCGCATGTTCCTCCGCATGTCCGCCGATATCCCCATGCATACGCCATACGCTGGCGAGGTTGGCGATAATCAGCCGGTCCACAACGTGGTGGCTTGGCTTTAAAATGCCCGTGACAATATAGGGATGCTCGTCGTGCGTATGCGCTTCATCGCTCAACCCATGCGCCCCGTAGATCGCATCGCCGATTTTAAGGCCATGTTTACGCGCTACCTCCGCGCCGATCACCGCCTCGAAATCAGCCTGCCACAGTTTACCGTCTTCCAATTCCAATCCATAAAGCTCCAGAAAGGTACTATCCGTTCCAACAATCCGGTGCCCCCGGTAATTATCGCCCAGCGAAAGGGGGACTGCCAGTTTAACCATGGGATTGGCGGCCAGTTTCTGTGCTTCGGCAAGGCTGATGTTCCCCGTAGGATTATCCATGTGGTAAATACTGCTCAAAATAAGCTGTATGGGGCTTCCTTTGGCACCCACAACGAGGTCGATGCCCCTGCTGTTGTTTTCGAGCTGGTCCTCGATTTGGCGGGAGGTAAGTAGCAGCACGCAGAGGATACCTGTGCCGAAAGCGGTAAGTAGAATGCCTAAAATCGAGGTTGCCGGACTTTGCCGGATGTTTTTCCATGCGATTTGTAACATGTTCATGCGGCACCTCCCACTTGGTAGGTATGTTCAAAACGTGTTTTCACCCGCTTGTCGTGCGTTGCGATGATCAGGGTTGCGCCATGTTGGGTTGCTTGGGTGAGGAGTAGGTCCAACACCCGCTCGGTATTGCGGTCATCGAGTGAGGCCGTTGGCTCATCAGCTACCAAAATAGCGGGGTGATTGACGACCGCCCGGGCGATAGCGGCCCGTTGCATCTGGCCCCGGCTTAATTTGCTTGGATAACCGTTTGCTTTATGGTCGAGCTCAAGTAGCGTGAGCACCTCCCTTATACGGCCGTGATCTACGTGAGCCCCTGCAAAACTTTGGGCGATTTGGAGGTTTTCTTTAACCGTAAGGCTTTTTACGAGGTGTGCTTCCTGGAAGATTAACCCGATACGCTGTCCACGATAGGTATCCAGCTTCCGCGGGGATAGGTCGTATAACTCCTGACCGTCGATCTGCACCGATCCCGCTTGCGGCTTCAGTAATCCACTGAGGATATGCAATAGGGTGGTTTTGCCGCTACCCGAGTTACCCAAGATGAGCGTATGCTGGCCGTTGGGGATATGCAGATCGGCAAACTGCAGCGTTTCGCCGCCTGGATAACGGTGTGCGATGCCGCTCAAGGAAGCGACTGATCTTAATAGGTCTTGTTGCGCCATATTTGAAAACGGGATTTTCTGCCCCATGCAAACCTAAGTTATTCCGTGCAAATGGGTGGTATGTTCCTGCAACTTTATTGTGATATAGGGGAGGGTGATCCAAGGGTGACTTCCGTCGAATCTAGTTGAGGTTTTGGTTGTTATTGTCTGATAATAAGATATATAACATTATCTTAACAAAAATCTAAATATACATTCATCTAGGGTTAACAAACAGGTAATGTTAAGTTAGGATTATTGCAACAGAATTTTAGTCAAACCATGCAAGATAAAATGAATAGAATGTTTCTGCCGCTCATCAGTTTTTTACTGGTGGTTTTTGGCGCAAATGCACAGGTTCCGAAAGGAATTATCAAAGGGTCGGTTAAGGATGCTGCGACCAGCGAAGCGATTGCCGGTGCTTCGGTGAGCATCGTGGGTACAACACATGGCACCATTTCGGATCGAAACGGTACTTTTTCGCTCACCGGCATCGCATCTGGCCAGTATGTATTACAGGTGAGTTACGTCGGCTATGCCACTATCCGTGTAGATGACGTCATGGTTAAAGACGGCACCGAAACAGTCCTTGAATTCACCTTAGAGGAAGCCGGTGAAATGATGGACGAGGTGGTGGTTACCACGACGCGACGCAGGGGAAGTGATATTGCGCTTTTGGCCGAGCAGAAGAAGGCCAGTTTGGTTATCCAGCGTATCGGTGCACAGGAGTTGTCGCGTGTTGGTGTTAGCGATGCCGCGGCTGCTGTGGCCAAGATGTCGGGTATTTCCAAAGAAGAGGGCGGCACACAGGTATATATCCGTGGGCTGGGCGATCGCTACATTGCCACTTCGTTCAACGGGCTGCCTTTGCCGTCCAACGACCCCGAGTTGAAGAATATTGCACTGGATTTATTTTCCACGGATATCATCGAATTTGTGGCGGTCGATAAACTCTATAACAGCAAAATGTCCGGTGATTTTGGCGGCGGTAATATCGATATCTATTCCAAAAACTATTCGGGAAATGGTATGTTCGAAATTTCGGTATCCTCTACACTGAATTCCAATGCGATGTCGCGTGCGGATAACTTCTTGCTACTCCCGGGCGGCAGCAGATGGGGGTTCGATGAATATGTCATTCCCCAGAATCCCCTAAACGGGTTCAATTTCAAAAACAGCGCTAATCCTGTGTCGCGTAGTCCGTACCCCGCTGATGTGCGACTAATGGGTGGCAAATCACTCAATGTCGGCAAAGAAGGACGGCT
Source organism: Parapedobacter sp. (assembly GCF_053550995.1). NCBI lineage: Bacteria > Pseudomonadati > Bacteroidota > Sphingobacteriia > Sphingobacteriales > Sphingobacteriaceae > Parapedobacter > Parapedobacter sp. The sequence continues at coordinate 5,613 of NZ_JBMQOC010000130.1, read as the reverse complement.
CAATTTATTTGCTACAGCGAGCTTCGCAAATGGGTTTGAATACCGCGAGGGCATCAATCGTGATGTTAGTGCCCAAGGTGCACGGATACGATGGGCCGATCAGGAGCGATTCGGTTATAAAACCAATACGACCGGCCTTTTCAATGCGGGATATCTGATCAATTCCAACCATAAGCTATCATACAATTTCTTATTTGTTAATAGTAGTAGCCAATGGAATGATAATTATGATGGATACTTCCGGGATGTTACCGAGGGCGGTACCGGCTTAAGGCGGTTAGGGTCTTACGCACAGAATAAGCTGTTTGTTAACCAACTTTTAGGCACACACCTGCTGAACGACCGGATTACCGTGGATTGGGGCATTTCGGCAAATACCGTTGGTTATGCTATGCCCGACCGTGTACAGAATACCCTACGGCTCATTGATGGGGAAGGGTATGTAAATACCAATAACGCCGATACCGATAACAACCGCTTCAATCAACGGCTGGATGAAAATGAATATGCGGTTAACTTAAATGGAAGTTATAAGCTCGGCCAAGCGGACGCGCCGAAGGGCATACTGCGTGTGGGGTATCAAGGGCGGATCAAGAAGCGAGATTTCGAATCCATTCAGTTTAATTTCAATATAAACGACCGGACGTCGATTGTCGACCCGAATAATTTAGATGCTTTCTATAATCAAGAAGGCTTCGAGAGCGGCCGTTTTGATATCGTTTCATTTTTCGGCGAATCGCCACAGACCTACGGGGGAAACCAGCAAATCCATGCGGGCTACGTGAGCCTCGAATACGATTTGAACGAACGGTTGACCTCGGTAATCGGTGTCCGCTACGAGCATATTAAGCAATATGTAGAATGGGTTACGCAATTGGACCCGGGCAATAACAATACGTTGACCCGAAGTCCTTTATTGCCCAATTTGAACCTGAAGTACGAATTGACCGAGAACCAAAATCTCCGTTTGGGTGCGAGCAAGACGTATACACTGCCCCAGTTCAAAGAGCGCGCACCGTTTGTATACGATGACGGAACCGTGCCGCGGCAAGGCAACCCCTACGTATATCCATCAGATAACTACAACCTCGATCTGAAATGGGAATTTTTCCCTTCTTCGTCTGAAGTGGTATCGTTGGCCGCATTTGGCAAATACATCCAGAACCCGATTAATGAGATAAACGTAGCGGCAACAGCTAATGATATTTCGTATGTCAATATCGGGGATGTCGGTACGGTGGTTGGTGTTGAATTGGAACTGAAGAAAGACATCATTCGCTGGAACCGTGACCGGAGTCTATTTTCGGCAGGTTTGAATGTCGCTTACATGAACACGGACCAGAAGATTGATGTTGAAAAAGTACGGGCTGAAACGGCATTCGATATCCGGCCAACACATACCCGTTCGAGCTTTACCGGGGCGTCCGACCTTTTGGTGAATGCGGACTTGACATACTCGACGCGCTGGAACAACGAGGGTAGCGTGGCGGCAACGGTTGCCTATTCGCGCTTCTCCGATAAGATTTATGCACTGGGTAACGAACAAAAGGGAAATCTGGTCGACCGCGGTGTGGGGACATTGGATTTTATCGTGCGGAGCAAAATCAGTAGACGCATTGGGGTCGACGTACTAGTGCGGAATATCCTCGACCCAGCGTATCGCAGGGTACAGGAGAACGCAAGTGGTCATGTGCCCGTTTTTACCTATAAAAAGGGCCGGTTTTTCACCTTGGGACTGAACTATGAGTTCTAATTCGCTTCGAGGTTGATTAACAATTTCATCACATATAATTAATAGGCAGGTTACTACTAACATACAACTTTGTATCAAAATTCAGAAGACACAAAAACAATGAACATGGAAATGAAAAAGACGTTTAGATGGTTGATGGGAGTTGCTGCCCTTATCGGCACAGTAACGGTTACTTCTTGTAGTAAAGACGATCCGAATCCGGATACCGATCCAGACAACGGCTTCGTCGTTGATCGCGAGGACCTGAAAGGCGAAATTACCGAGGGTGAGGTTGTGCTTGAATCGGGGACGTATAAACTTACCGGTGCGCTGGTTGTTAAAGAAGGTGCTAAATTGGTAATTAAAGCTGGTGTAACGGTTGAAGCCACCGAGGTTGCGGCGGATCAACATTCGCAGGTGCGCTATATCGGGATTTCGCGTGGCGCTCAAATCGATGTACAGGGTACTGCGAGCAGTCCCGTTGTATTCACTTCCGCGAAGCATACGCCCGGTGCTTGGGGTGGTTTGGTGCTTTGTGGCGCTGCTCCCATTAACAAGGGAGAGACAGCAAAGTCTGAAGTGGGTGACCTAGACTACGGTGGGTCGAACGTGAATGACAACTCTGGCTCCGTTAAATACCTGCGCATCGAGTATTCCGGCTTCGCTTATAACAGCGAAAAGGAGTTTAACGGATTGTCGCTTTTTGGTGTCGGTAATGGTACCGTTATCGAGAACGTGCAGGTTCACGAAGGCTCTGATGACGGATTCGAATGGTTCGGCGGTTCGGTGAACGTAAAGAACTTGGTCGTTACCAGCTTTGCCGCTGAAGTCGGCGATGACCTGTTCGACTGGACAGAAGGTTGGGTTGGCAATGGTGAAAACTGGTATGGCATCCGTACCAATAACGGTAACCGCGGTATCGAAGCGGACAATAACAGCAACGACCATACCGCAACACCGGTTTCGAATCCCACCATAAAAAACCTGACATTGATTGGCAACGGTGATGCAGGTAGCCCTGAACCGCAAGCCATGAAGCTACGGGTAGGTACCAAAGCTAGCTTTGAAAATGTGGTGCTAGCCAACTGGGCTACCGGTTTCGACGTGGAGCATGATGAAGGTATTTCATTTGTAGGCGACGGTTCGTTGAAGGCTACGGATGTGCGGTTCGTTAATGTGGGTACAAAAGCCAAAGGTAAGAAGACAGACGGCAGTGCTGCCGACGTGGGTGCCGTGTTTACTGAAGACGCGAACGCTACGGGTGCAGGTTCAGGCATCGATGTGCCTGACTGGGCCAAAGGTTGGACCGTAGGATTGGAATAATTATCCGGACTAAAAGAAAAAATCCCCAGTTGTGGAATCACAACTGGGGATTTTTTTGTGGTCTTGGCGGCTACAATTCTTTGATACGGATGTTGCGGTAAGCCACTACGTTGCCGTGGTCTTGCAGTGCAATCTTGCCTTTAGGGAATTTAGCAAAGCCTTCCCAATCTTTGAATTTGCTGTCGTTGAGTAAGGCCTCCCATTCGGGGGTACCAATGGTCACGTCGGCAGTCTGTACGTCATTCAGCCATAAGGTGATCTGACCATTATTTTTGCGGATACGAGCGAGGTTCCATTCGCCTACGGGCTTTGGCTTCGACACTTCGGTGCTTCCAATCAAATCGTAAAGCGTTCCGGCAAGGTGTGTTTCGTCGTGGCGATCAGCGCCGTCGATGTTATCCAATACCTGCATCTCAATGCCTGTTTGGTAGGTAGCGGTGAATTCAGGTGCTTCGTGGACGCTGAAGATGATGCCGCTATTGCCGCCAGATGAAATTTGCCATTCCAACTCCAATTCGTAGTTTTCATATTCGCCGTCCGTTACAATATCGCCGCGTTGTTCGGCCGGTAGTTCGGGATTGAAACGAAGCTCCCCGTTTTGTGCCGTCCATGCTGCGGTTACCGTATCCCGCAAATAGGTATGCCAACCGTTGGTGGTTTCTCCATCGAATAGCGATACCCACCCGTCGTTTTCAGCAGGTGGTACGGTCGCCGTGGAATCCTGTCCATCGCTGCTTTTTTGTCCAGATCCACATGCAGCCAAGAATACGGCTGCGAAAGTAACAGTTAACCAGTTTTTCGGATTTTTCATGTTTTGAAGTAATGTGATGTCTTTTAATAGTTCATTTGGGCATCAATACTACGAACTTATTTTTAAATAGTGGTGCGGTTAGGCGGAATAATTTGATTTTCGCGTTCGTTAGTTTGCGTCCTTGTGTTGCTAATTATAGCATATGATGATTTTGGAGAGGAACCTTCGGCTAGGTGTTTAACAAAAAACCCTTTCTATCATCGATAGGAAGGGTTTCATTTGGAGCGAAAGACGAGGTTCGAACTCGCGACCTCAACCTTGGCAAGGTTGCGCTCTACCAACTGAGCTACTTTCGCTTGCTGTTTGTGGATGCAAATATAGTGGAGTTTTCGACTTCTGTCAAATAATTTTTGGAAAAAATCACAAGTCGTTGTCATTCAACAACTCGAAGATCAACTCGCTTTCGTACCCCTTGCCCAAAGCATAGCGCACGAGTTTGCTTTTCCGCTTATTGGGATGTTTTTCCTTTTCCGACCGGGCTTTTGCCTGTAGCAAACCGAGGAGTTTATCCCGGTATTCTTGGTTGTCTAAGCCGGCCAGCGCAGCCCGGATAAGAGGTGCCGATACGGCTTTTTGCTTAAGTCCTTGCTTGATTTTATGTTTTCCCCAGCCATTCATGCGGAACTTGCCCGAAGCATAGGCCATCGCAAACCGCTCTTCGTTTAAAAAGCCATCCATAATGAGCTCGGCGATAATCTGCTCTACATCCGTGCGATGCAGGCCCCAGAGGTAAAGCTTGTCGCGCACTTCCTGCTGCGAGCGTTCCTGATAGGCACAATAGACCCCAGCCTTGTCTTTGGCTTGCCGGGGTGTCAGTTTTTTCTGGCTTTGGCCGGATAAATCATCCATACCACCAAAATGGTAAAAAATTCCCGCAGTACCCAAAAAATGTTGAAATTCGTGGCATGGCAGTGCACACCCAACGTTATACCATCCGGCAGGTTTCAACAATGATGAAAACCATATCCGTTTGCCTTGCCGATGAGAAGGCGACCATTGCTACGCTACTGTACGATAGCCGACGATTGACCGATGTGTCTCAAGGGCTTTTTTTTGCTTTGGTCGATCGCAGGGACGGCCATCATTATATCGGGGATGCCTACGCCGCCGGCATTCGAAACTTCGTGGTCTCGGATGGGTGGGGGGGCATGGACCATTTCGCTATGGCCAATTTTATGGTGGTAGCCGATACCCTCCAGGCCCTTCAGGAACTCGCGGCCAGCCATAGGGCACGGTTTGCCTATCCGGTAATCGGTATAACCGGCAGTAATGGAAAGACCATCGTGAAAGAATGGTTAACCCAATTACTCACCCCAGACTACCGCATAGCCCGCAGCCCCAAGAGCTACAACTCCCAGATTGGCGTTGCATTGTCCCTGTGGCAGATGGATGCCAGCCACGGGTTGGCAATCATCGAGGCAGGGGTAAGCCGACCCGGCGAGATGGACGTGCTGCAACGGATGATCCAACCAGATATCGCCGTATTGACCACGGTGGGACCGGCGCATGACGACGGCTTTCCGTCAAGGAGGGAGAAAATAGCTGAGAAACTGAAATTATTCCGTGATACCGACCAAGCAGTATATTCGCCGGACGATACGACAGGAATACCCGTTCCTTCCGTGGGCATGCACTTCACGTGGGGCCGAGGCAATGTGGAATTAACCGTGCTGGGGGATAAAGTGGTTGATGGCCGCAGCGTCATCCAGGCACGGTACAATGGGCAGGAGGTCGCTATCGATATCCC